>CAZKOV010000194.1:0-1502 GCA_964554465.1 uncultured archaeon | reverse complement strand
AATGAGCATGAGGATATCATCGCAAAGGTAAAACGCCTTTCCGAAGGGAGAGTGTTTGAGATCGGATTGTTTTGGTTGTGCTGTGACGATGACAAGAGTGATGCATACATCCTGCTGGATGACTACGGAATATGGCACACAAATTACTGATGCCGAAAAGCGGTTTCAGTTGGACCCCGCTGACGCTCGGCCACTGAACCGCAGCTTTATTCTACTAAAATCTTATATCAAAATACTCTTAACACATGAAAAACTGGAAAGAAGTGGCAAAGTATTTAGACGATGGTGAAGCTAATGATTTACTATCGTCATTGCGTGCTTGTGGGGCAAGAGCAGATAAAATCGGTTGCGGTCCTGTAAGCCTGTTTGGCTTTTATAAATTTAAAACGGTGAGAGTAGCAAAAGCAGATATCGATAAAGCTTCGGGTGTTCTCGACGATTTTCAACGTCAAGTTCAAAGAAAAAAAGAACTCCTGGAAGAAAGAAAACACAAATGTCCAAAATGCGGAAGTAATAAAATTTCAGAAAGAAAATTAAACCTTTTAAAGCGTATATATTTCCTGGGTGTAAAACCTGTTTATTGTGACGAATGTAATAATAAATGGGAGATATAGTTCCAGTGTTCTGGGAGAAACTATGGCCTTCAGAAGATATTTGTTGTGAATATGGAAGAATATGCATATTGGGTTCCATTTGTAGAATCTGAGACGGACATCTTTTTAAAAACGATCATCCCAAGCAGAAAAGCAACGAAAGAATATTTAGGAGGAAAAGATGAAGCTTAATAAGGAAGAGAAGGACTTGGTGAAATCAATAGAGCGTGGGGAATGGCGTAGTGTCAAGAATTTAAATAAAGAAAAGCGTCGATACCAGGAATACGCCAGGAACACATTCCGCAAGGAACGTAGAGTTAATATAAGAATTTCACAAAGAGATCTCGACGGAATCCAGGCAAAAGCTTTGGAGGAAGGGATTCCATATCAGACATTAATGTCAAGTGTTCTCCACAAGTATGTGAATCACCGTTTGATCGAAAAGACGGCATAGGTTTCCATAACTTGTCATTGCATTTGACGGGTTGGAAATATGAATGCATACTGCAAATGAACTCGGCCGTTATACTAAAGCATAACATTGTGTAGAAGCGGATAGTCGCTTTTAGCGCCTGCCGCTTAACACACTGTTATACTAAAGCATAACATTGTGTAGAAGCGGATAGTCGCTTTTAGCACCTACCGCTTAACACACTGTTACAAACAATCACAACATAAAAATGAGGATAGACTCTTTTTCTTTGCGACCTCAACTCCCAATTCTAAGTTCCCTCTTCCGATAGGAGAGATGAGGTTATATGAATAAAAGAAGATACCTGGAAATCCCCTATGTTTGAATATCTAAAAAACAATCGATTCTTTGCGCAGGTTACCGGGAAAATGGAGGATCTGTGCGGGCAGGAACTGCGGGAGCTGGGCGCGGAAAAGACCAAGGTGGTGTATCGGGGT
>CAZKOV010000193.1:307-1504 GCA_964554465.1 uncultured archaeon | reverse complement strand
AAAAGCAGTTACACACGTGGCTGCTTTTTTATTGACACATGGGTTATTTTTTGTTTATATTGTTTCAGCATCCAACAATTACATAAAGGAGAAAAAATGGATTACAGTGTCGAAGTAATCGTAGCAGTAGCGATAAATAAAGTTATTGGACACAAGGGAGTAGTTCCCTGGAATCTTCCCTCGGACAGAAAGCTTTTTCAGGATTTGACCTTGAATCATCCTGTTGTCATGGGGAGAGTGACATATTTTTCTATTCCTGAGAAATACAGACCATTGAAAAACAGGGTTAATATTGTGGTTTCTAAAGATATGAATCTTTACACTGAAGGAGCTCATGTATGCCATTCATTTGAGGAGGCTCTTAATCTTGCGTCGAAAGTTACTTCCGATGGAAAGATTTTTGTTGCTGGTGGGGAAAAAATATATAAACTCGCATTGCCGTATACACACGTTATACATTTTACCCTGGTACACACCGAGCCATATATCGAAGGTGACACATTTTTCGCATTTGATCCCGTTTCCAATACTCAAGAATGGCTGCGTGGCGATATGAAGAAGTTTCCGAAAGATGAATATCCCAAGAACCAATATTCTTTCATCTACACACCATGTCTGCGGAAAGTTGCTCCAAAATCCTTCGTATAACCTTAACCCCTTCGCACCTGCGAAGGGGTTTGACTTATGTATGAATCCGTGATTTTATGATGGCAGAAAATTTATAACAATTAACAGAAAGGAGTTCACAATGAACGGATATAAAATTAGCAAAGAAATACTTGAACGAAAGATTGTGCTTGACCCAGAAAAACTTTTAAAAGTTATAGAGGCGGAGCGCATTAAAGGCCACAACATTACTGTGACTATCGGTAGCTGGGACCTTTTGCATATCGGGCATGAACGATATTTGCTTAAAGCATTTAACGAAAGCGATATCCTTGTCGTTGGAGTAGATAGTGATCGGGTGGTCAAAAAATACAAAGGAGAGTTTCGTCCTTTTGTTCCCGAAAAAGAACGGCTAGAAAGTCTTATGTATCTTCCATTCGTTGATTATCTTACACTCGTTGACGACGTAGACAAAGACGGATTATGGCAATACGAGCTACTCAAACTGCTAAAGCCGGAAAAATTTATTGCCGTTGAAGATAGTTATTCAGAATCACAGCGAGTAAGCATTAAGGAATTCTGCAAAGAACT
>CAZKOV010000193.1:0-297 GCA_964554465.1 uncultured archaeon | reverse complement strand
CGTCCTTCCGAGACAAGCGGATGATACGTCTACGAGCGAATTGGTACAAAAAATCCTCAAGGAAAAGTTTGCTCCATTGATAGACGAGATTTCAAAAGGGGGTAAGCGATGAAACCGACTGTGCTTATATTGTACGTTCCGGTTATTCACAGGGGTTATATCGATCTTATCAAAAAGCATAGAAATAATGTTGATGAGATATGGGTCATTAGCGAAAGTCTTATAATGACTTTAACAACTTTCCGAGAAATACGCGCATTAGATGCCAGTGAAGCGGTTCATATCCTAAATCATGTG
>CAZKOV010000192.1:0-1511 GCA_964554465.1 uncultured archaeon | reverse complement strand
TGGAGCCGTTACCGTATCAGGAAAATTCGGATGCCTTTGGGCAAAGCTTGCAAATGCATCATTATCGTCCGTGGCTGAAACTTTTGTCGCGTTGGTAATACATGACGGAAATGCTATACCAGGGAGAGTTCTGTTATTACCCGTCGCTATTACCACACTAATATTTTTTTGTATTGCCGCATCAATCATTTCTGCATAAGGTACAATCCACGATGCCGTTGTATCACAGTAATTTGTGAATTGTCCACCACCAAGACTCATGCTTATGACAGATATATTGTATCTTTCGCTGTTGTTGATGCACCAGTCCATTCCCTGAAGGTCTGCTGTTCCAGGACAACTGTTTGGCGGCTTGCATACTTTTACTGCAACTATATTTACATCAGGTGCAACACCTTTCAGGGAACCATTAGCTCCAACTATTCCTGCAACATGTGTTCCATGCCCCTGATCATCCATCGGGTCAGCATCACTGTTTATCATATCCCATCCGCCGATTATTCTGTTGCACGAGCTCCAGTTTATAGTGGTGTTCACCGAACCGTTTATGACCTCGTCGATTACAAATCCATAATCGACTGTAGCTTCATCCGAGTCCGTGTGAACATATATAGTGTCGCCGAGAACCGCCGGCGACCATACATCAGTATGAGCTCCCGTATAAGCTGCGACAAGCGTATAATTTCCATCATACACCTTTACATAATCCCATTCGGTCTCCATTGTGATATTGGAGAAGTGGACTGCTATGCTTGTGAAATCCGCAACAGTTATGTTGTATGCCTCGATGCCATCATTTGTATATGGGTGGTTGGATTCCTCTGAATATCCTTGCGTGTTTCCGTTGTATGTATGGTAGACAATCGTGCAGTTTCCAAGGTCAGGATGGGTGTAATCAACTCCCATATCAAGGATGCAGACAGTCTGCCCGACACCGGTGACATTCACACTATTCAGGGTCCTTGTCCATGTATCATTCGCATGTATAAGGGGAATGCTGTCTTCTAAGAATATATGTTTCTCCACAGGTTTTGAAATCAGTTTTACATCTGGGTCTGCAGACAGTTCTCCTAAAATTTCCACGGGAACTTTTACAGCAACGGCATTTATTGAGCTGAACTCGTAAAGGACTTTGCCTTTCACAGACTTAATTGAATCTGCGATATATTTCTTAGAAGAAACAGTTTTCGTCACTTTTCCGAAAACATCCCTGATCTCCTTCTTTTCATCATTCAGGGATATTATGACATCAACCATTTTTTTTGAAGGCGTTTTCATTTCCTGAAGAAGTGCAGAATCAATTTTTCGTGTATCTATTCTAGTCTGTTTGGAATTAGCGTTTATAGGGAATAGAGAAAGAGTCAAGATTAACAGGACAAAAACCAGCAATATGCCTTTCCCCCTCATATGCATAAAATAATAGAAAGGGAGTTTTTATTATTATAGATTAAATGATTATCTCGCATATGTCCCTGTTTCAGAAGCCATATTCGGGGCAAGAACAAGCATAA
>CAZKOV010000191.1:0-1516 GCA_964554465.1 uncultured archaeon | reverse complement strand
CGTATCCTTTCAAAAAGAAATTATTGGCCGCATGGATGCGCCGGTCGCCATCCAGAATGAGTATAGCGCACGGGATCGCGTCAAACAGGGTCTTTAAAAACGTCTTATTGTCAAGAAGGGCTTTGATTCTGTTCATTTGAGCAACCACTCTTCGTCTGGATGCCTTTCATTCGCATCGTTCCTTTTCAATAATTGATGATTTTATTCGATCCATCAACTAGAAAACCGTCAATTGAAAAACTAATAAAGGCCAAGTAGTTTGTCAAGAAAAGGCCGGTGGGGAAAGCGTAGAAGCTGTTCGCAATGGAGCAAGGGGATCAGGCCCAGTATATTGACATCAATGGTAATGGGGCGTGACATTTTGTCAAAATAAAAGATCTGAGCCTTCTCTAGCTGCAAATCTGTAATGTCATAATGCGGGACCTGATCCCATTTGGCTAACTTTTATCGCAATCAAACCCTCTTCCCAATTGTCTTGGAATCCTTCATTGGGTTTGTTTAATCGAAGCTTCAACCAGAACATTTGCCACAAAGCGCTCACCATAATGCCTGGCTGATAACGATATGAACACAAATAAAATTACAAGAATCAATAGATGATAGACGAGCATTCGAGGTTCACTCCCCAAAAGGAAATGGCCGAATATTACTAATGGAATGAATACGACCGTAAGTGAGGCGAGATCTCGAGTAAGCAGAAATGCCTTATGAGAGTGAAACACCTGAAGTTCATCTTGATATTGCCGATAAAGACGAAACCATTCATTGTTTTGTTCTTTTGGATCTACAGGGACCCCATGAGGAAACAGCTTGTTGATTCTTCCCATGTCTATTCTTGGATCACGCGGTCCGATATATGAAAAGGCACGATGGCCGGGAAGCCGGTTCTTGATCCTCCAAAACACGAAGAATTCCTTTACACTGTTCTTGAATATCCCTTCCAGCACTATAATGAGAAGGGCAGTGGTAAGCGGGATGAATCCTTGAGGGTTCTTAAGCTTTGACATGAGTTGATCGGCATCGGTAAGATTGAAACTGATAATGCTGGAGAACAGGGCGAAGATAACGATGTGAATTAGAAGATAGCCGATTAGCCACTTACGATTTTCGCTTTTTATATATCGCTGTTTGACCTTTGCCAATATTCCTTTCCTCCTTTCTGCGGATGCCGTCCACCGCGATATATGCTTTTTCTGAAACGTCCCTTCCTGTTTCCGTATCTTCTTTTGGCTCGGCCAAACAGGTCTGTCCGGCTGTCATCCAAAGTCCATGGTGCCTTTCTTGTTGTCAAAATTTTAAGAAATCAGGATAATTTTCCTTCATCTATGATTGCCTTGAAACCAGACGGCGTCCATATCAAGCTGACGGCAGGCGCGCCAAATCTGAGCCTTTTCATCCGTGCAAGGGAATCTTTATCTAGGCCAGAAGGCTCTCCACCCTTGAGATGGCTGTGCCATGTGCCGACATAATTTAGATACCCCCCAGATTTGTCGCCTATATCTTTGACTTTCTTTTT
>CAZKOV010000190.1:0-1519 GCA_964554465.1 uncultured archaeon | reverse complement strand
TAACCTCGAAATCAATACCTTGCCGCTTTAGTATTTTGACTGTTTCTCTGATTGTATTAAATATCCTCGGTCCTTCATTGTAAGAGGGAATGATTACAGAGAGATTCTTTTCTTTTACCATTTAATCACCATTAGTAATTTAGGTCAAGTTTAATATACTTATTACAAACCATTTACCTTTTTTTAAGTATAATCATATAGATTATCAGTGATATCAAAAGGGCCGCCATAGAAAAGAATATCATCCATATGAACTCCATTGTGTTTGAGTGGAAAAGGAATAAGATTGGTACCTCAACAAAAGCCACTGCTATTATTATGTACATGAAACTCATTCGGTTGATTGACATGTTGTAGTAGGCAATGACATTTGAAACAGCAAGGAAGCTCATTGCAAGTGACAGGAGACCTATCATCCCTGCCATTTCAAGATAAGCACTACCAAATAGGACAATTATTATAATATCCGGTATTGTAAAGTATGCCAGTATCATAATCACCAGAAGTCCGGACACGTAAACAATGCCCTTTTTCAGTATGGGAAATGCGTTGTCAGTTTTGCTGTGCATGTCAACAGCCTTAGGAAACATTACGGTTGTTATTATAGTTGAGAGAAAGAAAGCAACTTTTGCCAAAATAGAGGCCGCTGCATAAAAACCGGCCTGCTCTGCTGAAAATAGATGTTTTGCTAGTACGATATCTATGTTCGTTATAATCATGAAACCAGCAAAAACAACCAAAACACTCCAGTAATACTTGTATATTTCTGATTTGTTTAGATTATCATCCGATTTGTATTTCAAAAGATTTTTTAAAGATAGCATTGTAACCAAAAAAACCAGTATAGTAGCAACAGGAAACGAGAGCGCGGCCCCGTTTATGCCTAGCCCTAATGAGACAAAGATAATACCAGCAACCAGTTTGATTATATGAGACAAGGACTGCCCAAGACCAAGTTGTTTGAAGTTCTGAATACCCTGCATAACACCAAAATTGACAGGAACAGCAAAGCTAAAGATAACAGCCAAGCCTATCAGTATCAAAGGGATACTCGATTGTATGTTCAGAAATGATGTAAATAAAGGACTTGCCAAAACAATCCCAACAAATAGAAAAAAACCATACAATGAGAGTTTTTTTAATGACTTTGCAAATAGAAATTTTATCTTTGCATAATCCTCATCAATCATTAGTTTTGATGTAAAGTTTGCTATAGAGACCTGTATCGCACCCGCAGGTATTGTGGTTAGGTTTATTATAGCTATGATCGATCCAAGTATCCCATAATCCTCAGGGCCGAGAGCCCTTCCCATGTATATATGGAAAACGTAACCAGAGATATACCCGAGTACAGAGAAAAAGAAAATAATGCTTCCGTGCCTGAAAAAACTGTCCTTGAAAACCATCCCGCACCCCTAGATAAACCTATTTATTATCCTTCTTAAAAAGCCAATCCTTATCCCCACCTTCTTCTCCACTTCCCTTAGGATTTCGATGTCCTCCTTTCCGAATCCCTTCA
>CAZKOV010000189.1:0-1529 GCA_964554465.1 uncultured archaeon | reverse complement strand
AAAGTATTGGAAAAAATTACCGGAGTAAAAGCATTATCAAAAGAAAACATTGAAGACGATTTATGGGAGAAGGGCAAAGAGACAAAAGAGAATCTGAAAAAATTCCTGGAAGATAATAAAGATATAGGTTTCCTTAGCGAGGAACCGGAAGGCTATCTTACGATAATAGCAAGCCCGAAAGCAATACCGCTGAGCAAGTATTTCTACTCCGAATACGGTTTTGATTACAGGATTCCCCTGGATTCATATTACGGGACATACAAAAAGGCTGCGTCTTCAGACGTGGCTTCATGGCTCAAAATACCATCTCTGGCAGGGGCATCTAACGTTGATCTGCAGTATGACGGTGGCGAGGATATCGCCGTTGGAAGGATATTCGGAATCACGAACTCGGACACATCGGCATATATAAACAGGATACTGAGTTTCAGGAAGAACGACGGAATGAATTACTTCTTCGTGGACAGGGCAAGAAGAAGGGAAGATTTGGGAAAACTGGCACCCGTGAACGACATGCTTTTCATGACAGGGGACATCAATAAGGAACATCTGTACATATACGCAACCGCGTCCAACATGAGAAAGACCGGTTATAATGTTCTATGTTACAGCGGTTCAAAAAGGAATATCGAAAGCTGGGGAAAAGACGCCTCAGATTTCATAAACAACAGATTGTCCGTTCTGAAGAAACAGGCGGAGGAAGCCAAGGGTAACGCTGAAACGATTATTGGCGGCATCAAGGCGATTATCCAGAAAAAACCAGAAGATCTGGCGGAGAGTGTCCTTAAAGACAAGTTTGGTGACTTCTTAGGTTTTTTCAAAAAGAACGCTGAAGAGGTCGCTTCAAAGATAGCAGGAAAGGCGGGTCCTGAAAAAGAAGCGTGTTCATATACAGAAATCGGCAGTGTCGACCCGGACCTTATTTCAGCTGACCTATTCTTTTATGCCGATAAGTTCTCAAGTCCCGAAAAACTGACCTATCCGATAATACATGCAGCGGACATACCGATCTTACCATCAACTATCGGTATAAGCACTTCTGCCATGAACAATGATTTCTACTCCGCCTACAAGGACCGGTTATTCGGAATAAATTTCCTGAGGAGAGGGGGGACTTTCATAGGCTCTGTCAGTCCGATGGCATCATACAAGGATTTTGATTTCGGTAAAATGGGAGAAAACCTTCTGAATAACGTGCTTGGGGGACAGGACCTCGGGCATGCCCTGATGAACGCCAAGAAATCAAGGGGAGGTTACGGTAAGGTAGAACTCCTTGAAAAGAATTTCGTCCTCTTCGGGGACCCTACACTGAAACCGGCTTTATTATCTGCGGAAGATGCCGGTTCTCAGGGCAGTCAGAGCGCCGGCGGAATGGAAGGTCTTACGGGGCGTGCATACTGGATGGATGGGCTCTTTATAGGCCTGATTAGCTTTAACCGCGTTTCTGAGAGCAATATTTATACTTCTGGAGTATAAGGAGATAGTATTTAGGCTTCCGATGTTTAAAGAACATATGAAATAATGATGGA
>CAZKOV010000188.1:0-1537 GCA_964554465.1 uncultured archaeon | reverse complement strand
TAAATCAGGTATGGTTTGAAAATAATTAAATGCCGGTTTTGCAAAGATTCCATATAATAAGAAAGGTAAGTAGTAGGCATTCTAATCAATGGCTACAGTAGACTTGCTATGTTTGCCGCGGAACCATGGCTTTAGTTCTATAAAAACAAGTATGAAGGAGGAATATTAATGGCAACAAAGAATCGTATATTCATTAGTTTTGCGATTGAGGACAAATATTTAAGGGATTTCTTAGTCGGCCAAGCTCATAATGAAAGGTCACCTTTTGAATTTGTAGATATGTCAGTAAAACAGCCTTGGGATTCGTCTTGGAAGACGAACTGCCGTACGAAGATCAAGGGATGTGATGGTATGTTGATTATTGTCACGAAAAACACCAAAAACGCAGACGGACAGCTTTGGGAAATAAAATGCGTAAAAGAGGAAGGAATTCCAAGCCGCGGTATTTGGGGTTACAGCAACGATAAGCCCACAACGCTACCCCCTGAATTGGATGGAGTTAAAATAGTTTATTGGACTTGGGACAACATCAGGAACTGGTTAGATACGCTGTAAAAAGTCTCTGAGAAAAGCTCTATTTGTTATAATTGATATATCCAGGTATGCGCCATTGATTAAGCAAGTACATTCAATGAAATTGTTTGTTATATATAGGTTCAATAGCAGAAGGCAGGTTAAGTTGCTTTTAAAAAAAAGTAGCCGTGAAATTGCTACAAAATTTGATCTAGTCCTTCTTAATAGCGTAGAACACAAGAAGTGGAGGGACCAAGCGATCGAAGCAATTTCAAAAGCAGAGGCAGTAATAGTCTATAATCGCAAATCCTGCGAAGAATCAGAAAACGCAATTTGGGAAATCAAGAAGGCTGAAGAGGCCAATTTGCCTATTATAGATATCAATCCTGATGATACACCTACTTTAGTATGTTCAAAGTTGAAACCGCTTTACGATTTTGAAAAGGAGTTCGATGATTGCTTCAAAAGAAAAGACGGAATAACTACACTAGATCTATATAAGTTAATGATTAATTCATCGGAATGTCTTATTCAACGACGTCAGAAGACAAATGCGTTTTTCATAACGGCCATTGGAAGCCTCTTGGCCGTTGCAGGATTATTAATTAAATTCGGAGCATTACACTCCGGTACAATCTGGTTACTCTATGGTTTTTCTGTAGTGGGTTTACTCTTGTGCAACTCTTGGAGGAATCTCATTGACAATTATGGTAAATTAAATAAAGCCAAGTTCGACGTTATTTTACGGTTGGAAAAGGAGCTTGATGCCCAAATATACGCTGCTGAATGGATATCACTAGGTAAGGGCTTGCGTCCACATAAATATAGATCATTTACATCAACAGAAAAGAACGTGCCACTTTACTTTGGATTGCTTATACTAGTTCTAACTATCATTGCCATAGGTTGGCAGATATTGGGCTAACAAGGAGCTCAGATGGACGAGACATAAAGCCGCAACCCTTAGCTTGTTCATTAGAAGTTTTAAATTAAATATTGCGATAGACTATAATATGGACTATAT
>CAZKOV010000187.1:0-1546 GCA_964554465.1 uncultured archaeon | reverse complement strand
AGCGGGCGGACTTACCGGTGGCATCGATGTGCTCTCTTCTATTGGTGTAGCAGTGAGCGTTTTTCTGAGTAAATACTTTGGGATTCTTCATGCAGATTCGATTGCTGGAATCTTGATTGCAGTGGCGATTTTTGTCGGTGCATACTCAATTTTTAAGGAGGCTTCACTAGTGCTTGTTGACGCCTGCAAATGCGGTGATGTAGTGACCTCAATTGCCGACATAGCCAAAAATGTGAAAGGAGTAACAGAAGTACATAGTATTCGTATGAGAAAGCTTGGCAGGTACATGACAGGTGATATGCATATAGTTGTTGAAAACGATATGATTGTAAAAGAAGCAGATGAGATAGCCACCCAAGTGGAAGACAAAATAAAAGAGACATTTGAAAGCGTTATAGATATGAAAGTTAGAATAGAATCAAACGAAGCACACGATCGTCATTCAAAGCAACTAGAGATAAAAATAGAGAAATCAGGTTCTGATGATCGCGTTCAGAAATGAGAAAAATGATTGCTCGCTGCTTTAAGAATTCAAACTTGCAGAAGTTTATCTTTTTTATTTTTTTTAATTCTTGAGAAACAACTTCATTCGAGATAAAAGGACGCAGTTTTTGAAAGGATCAATAAAGAATCAGCTAAGACTATAGTACCTTCATTCCAGCTTGGCAAATATCTTAAAACAATATACTCTTTCGAGTTATTCTTGGAAACAAGAGAATCTGTTTTTTAGAAATTCAGTGAAAAGTGCACTTGGAGTTGTAATTGTAACCTACTCAGTAACTTGAAAACAAAAATCATTTTTTCGATAAATAGCTGCTCTTCTATTTTGATTTTTATGTTTTGTTCAAATCCAAGGTAGACGGTTAATGTGCCATGAAAACATGAATTATTTGATGCAGAAAACTGCATAAGCCTTTTAGCAATCCCTATTAAACGTTCAAGAAATAGACGATAGCGCTTAAAATGCCGAAGAGTGCGACAAGAATTGCTATCGAGTAGGCGAATTTTGTTCTGGCTTCTTCTTTTTGATAATATCGTCTAGGTGTAACCCCTCTAATTCTAAGCATGAAGCTTGAGCCTAACTCCATTCCGATCAAATACACAAACGTAATTGCTAAAGCTCCAACGAACAGTCTAGCGTTTCCCAGTGCTAAGCCTATCCCGGCTACAGTGGTAGGCGGCACAAGAGCAACGGCAATTGCCACTCCAACAAGTAATTCTGGAAGTGCTACGAACAAAGCCAATCCACCAGCTAGTCCAAGTACTAATGCTATGCCAATGTCAGAAAAGGAAGCATGCATGCGTGAAACTATTTGACCAGAATTCAAAGGGATGCTAACAAAGTGTGAAATAAAAAAAGTCGCAACCGAAGATAATGCGATAATGCCGGCTAAAAGAATCAGAATCGATAATTGACTAAATGCAACCTTTCGTAATCTTCCCAAATTAGTGTTGACGGCAAAGGCGTTTAATGGGCCCAGAAGAGGAGATAGGAGCATGGCTCCTATTACGATAGCCACATTATCTAAAAGAAGACCCGCGAAGG
>CAZKOV010000186.1:0-1570 GCA_964554465.1 uncultured archaeon | reverse complement strand
AGACGATCCTAGAAGACGTAGCGGAGGAAGCAGACCAATTGAACAAGTACCACAGTTATGTCTTTCTTAACTTTTTTTATACAAAATCTTCCCAACCTTCTCCAGCATGTCAAATCCATGCACTTCTTGATCGAAAAGAGGGAGTTCCCTGATTTCATATTCTTTGAATTTATCATGGATTACTTTGAGCTGCTTCTGCTGGTTTTCACGCCTCGAGGTGCAGAAGGCGCAGTCCGTGTTTTTTGGTATCAGCTGGTTCACGATGACAGACTTGACCGGAATCCTGTACTCGTTTATCACTTTCAGCGACCTTTCTGATTCATAGATGCTCATGGTCTCAGCTATCGTGACGATATTGTAATGTGTCTTTTTCGGGTCCGTCAGGATAGTTCTTGCCTGAACAAGCCTATCTTTCATGGCATCAAGCTGGCCCATATCAAGTTGCTGTTTGTCACCCTCTTCGCCAAAAGGAAGCATCTTCTTGAAAAGGTTCATAACCCCGGAAAATTTTGCCCTGATTTTTATCATCTTCCCCAGCCAGGAATCGAGAACATCGGGCAATGATAATAATCTGAGGGTATGGCCTGTAGGGGCCGTATCGAAGACGATGACATCATATTCCTTTGAGTTCATGTACTGCATCATCCTATCAAGGGATGCCATTTCATCAATTCCTGGCGTCATTCCGGCCATGTCGAAGGCGTCTTCCATCCCGAATTTTGCAAGCATCTCCATCCCTTCCATGTTGCTTGCGAACTTCTCCTTGTATTCTTCCATCGTCTTCTTCGGGTCAATTTCGACTGCATAGAGGTTCTTTTTCAGTTCCTTGATATCCCCGCCTATTTTAACCCTGAAAGAATCCGATAGCGAATGGGCAGGATCTGTTGAAATTATAAGCGTCCTCTTCCCCGATTCTGCAAAACGTAGTGCGGAAGCAGCTGAACAAGAACTCTTTCCAACTCCTCCCTTTCCGGAGAAAAAATAGAATTGTGTATCCTTCTCTCTTCCTGATACTATATTTTTAACTTCAGTAAGTTTACCTAACATAATAATCTAGAGTATATATGGAGATTAGTGATTTTATAGTTGATGTGAAAAGACTATTCCCATTCAGTTGTTGCCGGTGGCTTATTTGTCGTATCAAGAACCACACCATCCACAGGCAACTTCTCTCTTATCTGTTTTGTGGTTTTGTTCAGATAATCCCAGTTCATTTCATTTGGTATTTCCGGGGGTCTCACAGTCATGAAATCAGGTGTCACAACAGGTCTTATTGCAATCCACGGATTCTGTGGACCTGGGAACAAAACAACGGGCATCTGTGAAATATTTTTATATAAACCACAATTTTCGAGGTTCTGCATAGCTATGGAATCTGCTTCTCTGAGCATTTCAAGCCTATCTCTCGTGATATGCATTCTTTTTATTTTGTTCCAATCCTCCTGGCTGTGTCTTTTACCATCGAGTATCATCGCAGCTCTTGTTATACCGCTCTCATTACCTAGTCTATTGGAAACCTTTCTTATTTTTCTATAATTTCTTCTTTCCCCGTTTATGAGCACGACAGAAC
>CAZKOV010000185.1:0-1572 GCA_964554465.1 uncultured archaeon | reverse complement strand
GCCTAAGCCCATCCGCTGGCGGTTCAAGCTGGAAACCAGCCAAATTCTGAAGGTAACAGTTCACCCCGAGGACATGCGTATGAGCTGGGAAACCTTTTACGGGAAAATGAACAAGAGCGGACGCATAACCATACCCAAACTAACGCTGAAACTGCTGGAAGACGTAAACACAAGACCAACAGAGCCTAACAGGAGCGATCATGGAAGTAACAATAGAAGCCGCATAAAAAACCGCACCAATATTTGAGAAGGCACATTGAAAAGGAAATAGGAGATATTTTATATGGTGTGAGATAGCAATGGGAACATATGAATGCTGATAATAAAAGACGCATTCTGAATTTACTGAAAGAAAAGAGTGCAGTGTTGGATGTTGGAGGTTGGGCAGCCCCATTCGAACGTGCAACACATGTTATTGATTTAAAACCTTATGACACGAGAAAAGGTGATAGAACCAACGAGTTTTTCAATAAGAACACTTGGTACGTGTTAGATGTTTGTGACAAGGAACCGTGGCCTTTTAAAAACAAGATGTTCGATTTCGTTATATGTTCTCACGTACTAGAAGATGTAAGAGACCCCTTGTGGGTTTGCAGCGAACTTCAAAGAGTAGGAAAAGCAGGATACATTGAAACACCAAGCCGCATTAAGGAATCAATAATAGGAATGGACTCTCAATTACCTTTCTCAAAGGAATATGCTGGGTATTGGCACCATCGATGGCTAGTTGAAGAGCAAAATGGCGAGTTAATTTTTACATTCAAATCTCCATTATTGAATATCAAAGGAATTAGACTGGAGATTGAAAAAATCACAGAGAATTTTTGTTATTTTTGGAAAGACTGGTTTCAATATAGAGAAAAAAGAGTTTTGAATCCTTTTGATTATATTGAGGACCAACGTGCCTATTTAGACAGATACGGAATAAAATCAAAGGTTGATGTTGATAAAATTAAATTACAGATAGGAACCAAATTATCTAAATCAAGAACAATAAGAAAAATAATTAAGTCAATATTTGGTGACTAGAGGATGCATCCTCATATTTAGAATAGTTTTCCCTTTTATACATGGTTGAAATTAATTCTTTAAAATATTGTATATGTCCATATATGCTTCGTACATTTTTTGCTCACTAAAATTAACTTCGACAAAGTTTCTACACGCCATTCGATCAATATCTAAAGCGCTAAGAGTTTTCTTTGCGGCGTCACGTATATTCACAGCAAGGTACCCGTTAAGACCGTTTACAACGACTTCCTCAGCAACTCTGTTAACGAATCCTACAATAGGTGTTCCCGCAGAAAGAGCCTCTAACTGGCCAAGTGGATTACCTAGTTCAAAAGATGGATTTACAAAAGCGTCACAATTACCCATTATTCTATACAGTTCAGAAGTTTCGATATTGGGTAGTAAATCTACATATTTTCTTGACTTTGCCATAGTGATAAGTTTCTTATTATAATCGGATAATTGAGGATCCATTTTTCCCATTAGAAATAGTTTTACATCATACCCCCACTCATGGAGGATGTCAGCAATTTGTATTGTCAAATGTGGAAGTTTTTCATA
>CAZKOV010000184.1:0-1587 GCA_964554465.1 uncultured archaeon | reverse complement strand
CTGATATGCCACTTGTTGGGAAAAGAACATTACACATGGTTAGGTTTAATATTAATAAATCTTATAGACTTGGAAATAATACTGAGAAAGAAACTATTGAGTTCTACTATAGTAATATAAAACGACTATTTAGCTTTCTTAATACAATTAAGCCTGATGAAGTCCCCCAAATATACAAAGATGTTTTTATTAATGATGTAGATATTTTTGCATCGCTTCCATTTGATGTGAAGATACTCGCTGATGAAACGATTAAAATAGTCTGTAATAAAAGTGATGCTGAAATGTATTTCAAAAAAGTGAAGAGAAAATTTATAAAACGCATAAAAAAGTTAAAAAAATCAGCTAACCTGTTGCTCCACCGGAACGAAGGGAATCAAAAGGGGACGTAGTTAAAACTATTAAATAACTTGGAGGATAGATCGAACCAAGAGGGGATGATAAAATATTTAAATAATTTTACACCGTCCCCTTGAATTGTCCTAATAAGGAACTCACCATGAAAAGTCTTACCAAGAAACTATGGTCTCATAATTCAACTAGAACGAAAGAACGTCAGTATGTAAGTGACATCTGCAAAAGCCAACCCAAGTCTGTTCAGACTTATAGGGACTTGGTTCGAGAGATAGCAAGGATTTCTTTTAACAATCCAGAGCTCAATCTCTTTTTTCGAGGTCAGCGCACTGAGCATACAATACAAGACCGTGGTTCCTCACTGTATCCTCCCATTTTCAGAAATGGAAAAGGGTCCCAACGTGTTAAGGACGTATTGAAATCCCGCTATGATACATTGACAGAAGCATCTGCAAAATTAAGAGCTGCCTTCAAACGCTATGGCTGGCCTGGACTTTCAACTCTTAAAAAGTTCCCTGAAGTTTGTTGGGCAATTCTTCAACATTATGAAATATGTGATACTCCACTATTAGACATCACATCATCTCTAAGAGTCGCATGCTCATTTGCACTGAGAAAGGCAGAAAAGAGCGCAACTTTGTACGTAATTGGACTGCCTCACACAAATGGAAGTATCTCATACTATGCCGATGAGGAGCAGATT
Organism: uncultured archaeon; assembly: GCA_964554465.1. GTDB lineage: Archaea > Aenigmatarchaeota > Aenigmatarchaeia > QMZP01 > QMZT01 > JAADIF01. The sequence goes on along the minus strand of CAZKOV010000184.1, from coordinate 530 downwards.
ATAGTTAGGCTTCTTAGCATATGCCCGCCTAATGCTTTGCGCCCCTATTATCAGGACGGTTATCTCGTGGGAACCTTCCCTACGAGGGAGGTATCAGTCAGAAAGCCTTCCCTTGATGTCGCAAAAAGACTTGTTGCTAAGTTTCACATACCAAAAGAAGGATTTTGGGATGAATATTTTACAGCGATACCTGAACTTGCTCTCTTTCCAGCCAATGATGAAGTGGCGGAAATCGCTAAGGAAATTGAAAAAATCAAAACAGAAGTAACTACATAACCTCCTTGCAAGAGGTGGTCGGACCAAGGTAACTGTCTTGGGGTGTTATACTGCAACTCTGCGGGTCAGGGGTGTTATAAAGAAACTATATACTCATTGTTAGAGGGGCGCAAACATGATAGATAATGATCTCCTCCTAGAATTCTTTCTGACTTTTAGCCGGTTTGAGTATGCGCTCAAACACTCGGGTCTTTATCAGCAGCAACCTGGGACAACATTTCCTTATGAGGCGAAACCTGATTGGGACTCATTTG
>CAZKOV010000183.1:0-1598 GCA_964554465.1 uncultured archaeon | reverse complement strand
GTTATCTTCGACCAACTCGATATTCCTTATCTGACCAATTTGCTCTTTTGCAGCCAAATTGAGATAAGGCACTCTCTTCGGATTAAATCCCATTATTTTGACTGCAACAAAATCCGTGGCTAGAGGATCATCACCAGCTAAAATTACCCCCAATCTTTTAGGGCATGATCCGCGAACTATGAGGCCATCAACTATTACAATGTGTGATTTAACTATTTTGTTTACGCCCACAATCACATCAGAAATCATTTTATGATAGGAATATTTCCTCGGTTTTGAAATAGCTCCAAACATGTTTTTCAAGGCACAAGTAGCACCGACAAAATTGTGAGTTTTAAGTTTTGGTATGTTAATTATCAAATCAGCCTTTAGAAGAATCTCATTAATAGGCAACACGATTTCTTTTCTATTAACATTAACTTTCACGTCAACGATGTTTCCTACGCTCAGATTTTCCAACTTCACACCTTTTTCCTGACATAGTTTGTCATATCCAAGAACTCTAAACGAATATTTTGTCTTCATCGCCGACGCATCAGCTTCGACAACCGAGATATTGACGCCATTTCCCACTTTACGCCTCACACAGTCAATCACTGCAGAAACTACTCTTGGATCAGTAGTTTCCCCTGTTGAAGAATTCCAATAATAACAAAGATTAGGTTTTAAAACCACATTTCTAATTTCACCTTTGAAACTAAAACCTAACATAGCAATAGCATTTGCTACCGCGTCATCTATCTCACCACCTGAGAAGTTATTCGTCCGTAACGAAGTCAAAACAACCCTAGCCATTTAAGTCACACCATTCTGTTTGTAAACAGAATCAATCGTTCGAATCACGCCTAACTGCTCTTCCAAAGAAATCGGCGGCTCAGTTCCTTGCTTCAATGTTTCAAAAAACAGGTCTAATATCCTGTAAAACGAGTAATAATAATAAGTATAGGACAAGTAATGTATTTTCTTTCCCAACATTTTTCTGAAAAAGTTCAAGGCTCCTTCTTTAACGGCGTGAACCCGAAGGTTTCGTGGAGCATATCGCTCTGTTGAGTCATATCCAGCTGTTCCATGGAGGTTTATTCGAAAATTGAAATCTGGAAAAATTGACTTCGAAAACCACCCTACATTCACTACACATGTTGTTGATTTGCTCTTTGATTCCAATACAACAGTGCTCTTATCTTCTACAGGTAGATTAAGCCCATACCCCAAGTTTGAATAGGTCACCTGCAAGTCGCCAAACATCCAGAACAATATGTCTACTAAATGATAGCCTAAATCCAGCAATGCTCCTCCTCCGGACATTTCTTTATCAAACCACCATTCTGGAACCGGCGTTGGAACAAGACTGTGTGAAATAGGACCATTCAGAATTAACTCTGACGTAGCAATAGCAACATCGCCGATTCTTCCCTCATCCAAATTGTTCTTTAATTTCTGTACACTGTCATAATATCGGTAGTTAGTTCCAACCATCAGCCTAACGTTTTCCTTTTTTACTTTTTGAACAATTTCTTGCGCTTCAGCAAAATTTCGCGCCAATGGCTTATCAAGAAAAATATCTAATTTATTTTCTGCTGTGCAGAAGACGCTTTCTT
>CAZKOV010000182.1:0-1603 GCA_964554465.1 uncultured archaeon | reverse complement strand
CTCTGGTTGTGGCGGATTATCATTGGGTTTGAAGAAAGCCGGTTTCAATGTGAGAGCCGCCGTAGAAGTCGACCCGTTGGCTGCTCAAACTTATAGTTTCAATCACCAGGAAACAAATCTAATTCAATCAGATATTCGTAAAGTTACTGCAAGAAAAATGAGGGAAGCTATAAGGCTAAAACCTACGGGCTTGGATCTATTGGCAGGGTGTCCACCATGCCAAGGATTTTCAAGGATTAGACGCAAAGGTAAACAGGATCCGAGAAACGACCTGCTTTTTGAATTTCTTAGAATTACTAGAGCACTCCGACCAAAAGTAGTGTTATTAGAAAATGTTCCTGGAATAACAAAAGACCGTAGATTTTTCATCTTCGTCGAAGGACTAGAATCATATGGTTACCGATGCAAATGGGATGTACTTGATGCAGCCGATTTTGGCGTCCCTCAAAGACGAAAAAGGCTGATCTTGATTGGTTCGAGAATTGGATCAATTGAACTCCCTCGAAAGAAAGCAATAGAAAGTAAGCAAACTGTAAAAAATTATATAGGAAAACTAGAACCACCGTTTAAAAGCAAAGATCGACTACACAGAATGCACCTCAACTGCACACCAAGAATAAAAAAACTAATATTGAAGATACCAATTGATGGTGGGAGTCGAATATCCCTTGGCAAAAAGAACCAGCTAGATTGTCATAGGAAGACCGATGGATTCCGAGATGTATACGGACGGATGAAATGGGATGATGTTTCTCCGACTCTTACAGGTGGATGCTTTAATCCATCGAAAGGAAGATTTCTTCACCCTGAGCAGAACAGACCCATTACGATGCGCGAGGCAGCAATCTTACAGACCTTTCCAAGAAGTTACCGATTTCCTAAAGAACTAGGATTGATAAATACAGCGAGATTAATCGGAGATGCGCTTCCGCCTGTGTTTGCATGGCGACAAGCCCGGCATATAATTAGTTATCTTATTTCTGTTGAACATTGAGTCATATGGATAACCTTACGAAAGAAGAACGACGTCGGAATATGAGACGAATTCGTTCGAGTAGAACAGAGTTTGAAAATGGTGTTTTTAAAGAATTGAGAAAACGCGGGATAAATTTTCAAATAAACTACAACAAGATTATAGGAAAGCCGGACATAGCTAAACCAAGGAAAAAAAGGGCTATTTTCCTACATAGTGACTTCTGGCATGGTTGGCAGTTTCCTCGATGGAGAAAAAAGTTACCTAGTGAATTCTGGAAGGTAAAAATACAGAAAAATAGAGCGAGAGATAAGCAAGTACTGCGAATACTGCGTAGTGCTTGGCAAGTAATGATTGTATGGGAACACTCTTTGGAGAAAACCCCAAAATCTTGCATAGACAAAATGGCATCCTTTTTGAAATAAGAATTATCCTTAATAGTCACAATGAGAATAAATTTTGTATAAAGAAACAAAGTAGAAAAAATAGCCATAGGTATAAAGTCACCGTGCTGGTCACTACTAAAAGAAATGAAATAGTTCTTTGTTAATCAAGCGGTGAATCCTTCGACCTTGCTCAGGACTTTGCGGCTAAAAGAAAAGTTCTCTTTATATCAGGCGGTGAATCCGA
>CAZKOV010000181.1:0-1631 GCA_964554465.1 uncultured archaeon | reverse complement strand
CTCTCAGCGGCTATGTGGGCCGGACAAGTGAAAACATCAAAGATTTTGAGGAAAATGACAAGGCAGAGCTGTTGCGATTGCTATCGGAACTCGATGAAAATATCGGATCGCTCATCGATTTCATTAAGCAGGAAGTCAACTCCTCCGAGCTGAACTATAAAATCCTTAACACCTATGCAGCGCTCGAAAATGTCAAGGGGGAAGAGAAGGAAATATTGAGAAATTACACCCAGGAACTCCATGATATCATCGATGTCCAGAAAAGAATAACCGTTCTGCTCATCATGCTGTTCACCGGAAGCGGTATATCCATACTTATCCTGGCTTTCGTCATGTCCTTCATTCTGGGGAAGAAAATAACCGGTCCCCTGTCTCAGCTGGAAAAAATCATGAGGGAAGGTTCTGAAGGGAAGCTGGATACCGAAGTTGAAATCAGAAGCCAAGACGAGATCGGTTCCCTTGCCTCATCTTTTAATAACATGAGAAAGGGGATAAAAAAGTACCAGAAAAGGCTTCAGGAATACGGCAGTATGCTTGAGAAAAAGGTCAAGGAAAGGACGATGGAGCTGGAAGCTTCAAAGAAACAGTTGGAGGATAAGAACATCAACCTTGAAAGGTTCAATAGGCTCGCCGTGGGCAGGGAGCTGAAGATGGTCGAGCTCAAGAAGAGGATAAAGGAGCTGGAAGCGGGCAGGTGAAACGCGCATCATTTTTTTTGTGAGTTAACGATTTTTGCTGAATCTTGATCTCTAATCCAAAAATCATTTCTTCCAAGAAACCCTCTTATCCGCTCGATTTCTGTTTCTGAAATTCCAGCTTCAAGCCGTATACAAAAATTTCCGCATTGTTTGCATTTCCATGAATGATTAACAGGTATAGCAACAAAAATGACCCATCTAAAAGTATTAAATCTAATGGTACCTTTTTCCTACGTATTTATTCTCTCTCAATCCCACAAGAAGTTTCTTCTTTTCAAGTGGTGTCTGCTTTAACTGAGCCTTTTCTGTTCTAATCTCAGCTTTAGTCTTCAATTTGTGCCTTATGATAGAATTAACTCCTTTCATGCTGTAATTTTAATATAATAATTATAAAACACAGGAGTTACATTGACATTCTCCATATTCATCGGTTTTAATGAAACTTAACTTGCTCTCCAATTTTCGGCATAATTTGCGCATACCCGGACATTCCGGGCCCCGTGAGGGGGCTCTTTTATATATTCTGGGGACCAAAACAGTGATGAACCGGTCCTAAAGTGGACAGAAAGAGGGAATGCCCCCGCCGGGATTTTCAGCTCGCATTTCCGTTTTCCACTTTTGCGCGCCTGCTTTTGTGCAAGCGTCAGCTGCCGGAAAAGCGGGCATTTGAACCCGGGTCATCGGCTGTCTTCTTCGGACATCCAGATCATCTCTCACTGCCTGGCAGCCGCCAGGCTCGAACCTTCCGAACCGAATCGAAAGGCCGGTATCCTTGACCGGATTTTCCCACCATCTTCCGATTTTCCGCACACGCTTTTGCGTGCTCGCCCGGAAAAAGGTGCCTAGACGACAGGGGCTGTGTAACTATAATTCTATGACCCGTCATATTTAAAAATAGCCTTCTAGCTCACTACGCACGGATTTGCCGTGAGG
>CAZKOV010000180.1:0-1646 GCA_964554465.1 uncultured archaeon | reverse complement strand
CGAGAAAATGATAAACCAGGCCCAGGTAACGGGAAAGACTATTGCGGACGAATTTATAGGTGCTGTCCAAAATGCTGCGTGAACTATTCACATCGGATGATTTTAAACGATACCAGTTAAAGCTGGCGAATGAACTTGCTAATGCCGTTATGGCTTGTATAGATCAGAATCCTCAATATGCTAAAGGGGCTGTTGATATTGCAAAACGGGCGATTGCTTTACCGTCTAATTTAAATAAGGATAGCGAAGCTATAACACAAGCTTACAAGGAGGTGATAAATAGATTTAAAGTATCGTTTTTATTGGATGAATAGGATTCCCTACTAAGAGGGAAAGGCGTCCGGCTATAGGGACGCTAATTGGCGGCTAATGCGGAGTCCGCATAGTGAGACTGTACCTACGGGACGGTACTCATTCTCTGCGTTAGCCGTTTTATTTTAAAAAGGAGAGAAAAAATGCCAGAAGATATAACGGGCGACGATCAAGCCCAGGAAGAAATTGATTCGCAAGATACTGGCGAAAAAACCGAAGATGTGGCAACGGTAGACGAAGAAGGTTTTGGTTCTGCTGATGCCATAGTTGAGGGTTTTGAAGTATCCTCTGATGCCGGAGAGAAAGAAAAGGCAGAAACCGTGAAGGACGACACAGCAAAAGAGTCCGCAAAATCTACTCCTTCCGGCCAGGAAGAAAAAAAGGTCGAGGGGCCGACAGCTGATTATCTTCAAGGAAGAGTTGGTCAACTGGAGAGCCACATTCGAGATTTGAACATTGCCTTGAGTCAAGAACGATCAAAAGCGAAGGAACTGAAGGCGGAAGAAGAAGGTGCGCTTACTGACTCTCAAATTTTACAGATTATGAGAGAAAATAAAGACGATCCTGACACACAGTTTAATGCCATTAAATACTTAATCCGGAAGGATACAAGGGAACATGGAAAGGAAACTCTTGATATGGCTGAAATAAACAGGCGTAAACAGAGTGCTGATAGTTTCATGTTTCAGTTGTCTTCCAAGTTCCCGGATGTAAGTGATCCAATGAGTCCTATCAGGCAGAAAATGGACAAGTTAAAACAGGATATGGGTTTTGAAAATCATCCTATGGGTGATGTCGCTACATTTGCTTTGAGCATTATGGACACCCTGCCTGTTTATTCTCAGAAGTTATATGAGGAAGGCAAGAAAGCCGCCTTGAACGAAAAAGCGGAAGAAGCCAGAAAAGCGTCCATTAGAAAGCCTGCCGGACCCGGCAAAAAGACTGTTGTAAAAGACAAGTCAGGATTAACTTCGTCACAGATAGAAACTGCCAAACAACTCGGAATATACGGGGATGATGGCAAGATGAAGAATTACGCTCGCATTGTAGGAAAACAAAACTATTCGGAGGCAATGTAAAATGACCAAATATATTACCAAGAAAGACGGAACCCCTGACCTGAGATATAAGCAGGGGTTAAACAGGATTCCTTTGGATAACGATGATATGGCTGAAAAGCCTGAGTTCATGTCGTCAGACGGAACATTTAAAACCGAGAATGACGATATGGCAACTCCAGAGGTAAAAGAACCAATTAAAAAAGAAGCTGTTTTAACACCGGAAGAACGGGCTTTAGCGGACAGATTATCCACTGATTACGAAAAGGAATGGGA
>CAZKOV010000179.1:0-1658 GCA_964554465.1 uncultured archaeon | reverse complement strand
CATTTAGGTTTGCATTAAGAATCTTGCAGAAATGCCCAACCAACTCCTTTGCAGCACTAGATTCAATCCTTTTATCTTTTAATTTAATCAAAAATACAAAATGTCCCACTTCTTTTTGAATAACACGGAATTTTTCAATTTTGTCATAGAAACTCAACTGATATGTGGCAGCTATAAAAGCGAATGAAGACAAAGATCGTCCATCTGGAAGTGTAATGAGCGCATCCTTTCGTCCCTCAATCATATCCATCAAAGGAAGGGTCCTACCGCAGGCACAATCATCTATTAAGGCCTTACCTACGTCACCAACTGCATATCTAATGAAGGGCATTGCGTAATTAAACAAACTAGTACAAACGATTTCACCTAATTCACCAGGAGAAACTTCCTCCCCATCTTCATCCAAAAACTCCATAACAACAGAATCAGCATCAATATGATAACCTCCCTTCTCATCACACTGCGAAGCGAGTCTTTCAAGTTCAGCACAGCCATATTGATCATAGAAAGGTGCGTTAAACACTTTTTCAACAAATTTACGAGAAGGCCCATCTATTAAATCTGCACCACTTACAAGAAGTCTAGGTTTGATTGAATTAGTTCCAGTTCGGTCGATTTCCTTCGCCAACAATAAAATTGAACTGGCGTATCCATCTAAAACATCTGGGCGCAAAGAAGAAATCGTTTTTATTTGTGTCGCAACATCATCATAAACTGAAACAGAAGTCGGTGTAAAAAGACCAATCAACTCTTGAAGTTTTGTGGCTTGCTGGAAGTACATGGGTGAAGTTACAACAACCCATTTATCTCTAGGCCTCTGGCCGCAGCTCATACTGGCCCGTAGATGTTTTGCTTTTCGGTATTCATCTTCTGAGCTTGATAAATAGAAGTGTAGTGGTTCACCAGTAGAACCGCTTGTTCGATGTTTCTTAAGCTTAGAAACATCAAATTCTTTTGAAACCATATTCTCATAGTTTTTTCTGACATCTTCTTTTCTGAGAACAGGTAATTTAACCAAATCCTTAACGGTTCGTATATCCTCAGGGCGAATTCCTTTCAGTCTGAACCACATGTGATAAAAAGGGACATTATCATAAGCGTATTGCACTATTTCCCTAACTTTCTTGTTTTGGTAAGCTAGCAATTTAGTTCTAGGCCAATAAGCACGATTCTGCAAACTGCGCAAATAATAAAACGACCGAACATAATTGACCACTTTAGTAGCGACCTCCTTGGAAGACTGAGTTTAATGCCATTTCTATAGCGTCTCTGGTATTTTTTCTTAGCACTGGAACTTTCTTCCTCAGACGCGTTGCTATTTTTTCTTGATTTTCCCATACGTAATTTATTTTTGACCAGAAATTTTTAGGAGACACATCGCCCACGGAAAGTACACATTCACTTAACCCTAAATCTTCGAAATACCCTGTTTGTTTCTGGTCATATGCGATACATAATGTTGGTACATACTCGGAAGTTGCAAGGACTGCTGGATGCATTTTTGAAGAAATAACCATATTCATGCTACCCAAAATTAGTGTAAATTTATCAACCGATGAGACGTTGACAAGCCTCACACGATCTTTCCTTTGCATTTGGTCCATAACAAGTTGACTAATTTCTAGGTCATCATAACGAAAGCCACTAATATAATGGGG
>CAZKOV010000178.1:283-1671 GCA_964554465.1 uncultured archaeon | reverse complement strand
TCTTTCGCTTACGCCTTTGATTATCATCTTGAACAGCTTTGTATTCATTGGTGGAGTTTTGGTTTATTTAAGAAGTGATGATTTAAATTTCTTTAACAGTGACTGTCTTCGAATTTCACCATTTACTCTCCTCCTAGTATGTCTTCCCATTTTAAGCATTGTGGGGGCATTTTGGGTACGCGCATATGGAAATAATATGATTCTTCTCTTTATGATAGTGTCAATAGCTTCTTTATTCATTGCTGGAGTTCTTTCAGAGAAGATCTTGCCACATAGACTTTACCCATATGTTGTGCTTACAATTGCTATCTCCCTTCTTTTTCATGCTTCCCTTATATCCAGCTATATATATACAGGAGATATACATTTGGAATATTTTATCTTCAAGACCACTGAAAACGGTGCTCATTGGAGTTCAGTTTTTATGAATCCTTGGGATGCCGTTTACGGCAGACTAAATTCTATGCTCAGTATTTCAATTCTTCCTACCATTTATTCTGTTACGTTGAATATGGATGCAACATGGGTGTATAAGATTATTTTTCCACTTGTTTTTTCTTTCGTGCCCGTAGCCTTATATAAACTATGGCAAAAGAATATTGGATCCAAAAGAGCTTTTATGGCAGCTTTTCTTTTTATGGCACTGGACGTATTTTACACAGAAATGTTGGGATTAAATAGGCAGATGATTGCGGAATTGTTTTTTGTTCTGCTTTTTTTGGTTGTTTTGAACAAGAATATTGGCTCTCTAAAAAAGGCTGTTTGTTTTACTATTTTCAGCGTGGCTTTGATAACATCGCATTATGGGCTAGCTGAAATGTTCCTAATTTTCACAATTTCCTGTCTAATTACATTAGTCGCCTTGAAACGTCCGAGTATAAAATTTACGTTAAGCATGGCTGTTCTCTTTTTTGTGATAATGTTTAGCTGGTACATTTACACATCAAATTCAGCTGTTTTTAATAGCTTTACAGAATTTGGAGATTCTATCATCCAACAGTTAGGAGATTTTTTCAACCCTGCGGCACGAGGCGTGTATGTATTGAGGGCTTTGGGACTAGAGGCGCCACCAACTATCTGGAATGCCATTGGGAGGGCGTTTGCTTATATTACGCAGGCTTTTATTGTCATAGGTTTCACAGGAATATTAATGAAAAGGGTAAAAATCCATTTTAAGCCCGAATATTCAGTTTTGAGCTTCGTGAGCATGCTGTTTTTGGCTGCGTTATTGTTAGTTCCAGGACTGGCGAATTCGCTCAACATGACGAGGTTCTACCATATACTGCTGTTTTTCTTGGCTCCTTTATGCGTGATTGGAGCCGAATTCATCGTTGGATTAGTATTAAAACTAAGGATAAATTTTGTAACTTCAATCTTGTTGTTGGTTG
>CAZKOV010000178.1:0-273 GCA_964554465.1 uncultured archaeon | reverse complement strand
TCAGACGGGTTTTGTTTATGAAGTTGCAGGAGTTGAGAGCTGGTCTGTGCCTTTAAGTAAGTATCGGATGAATAGCGTAGTTTTGATGCGCGGTTTGGCATATGTTAACAGTTGGAAAGCATCAAGTGCCATGTGGGTGAAGGAAAATGTTGATTTGGAGAGTGTAAATGTATATTCTGATCTGTCAGCAAACGAGTTAGATAGTTACGGAATGATGTGTACTACGTACCGCCAATCCATGTTATTATCGAACACAACCAAGACAGCACCGAA
>CAZKOV010000177.1:453-1680 GCA_964554465.1 uncultured archaeon | reverse complement strand
CGAGAGAAAGGTCTCAAAGACCGGACATGATATGTTTTCATATGTTCTGGAAAAGCTTAAGGTCAATCCGGACGAAATCGTCCATATCGGCGATAATCCGGGGCTTGACTACATCATTCCTTCGAGCCTTGGGATTAAAGCCTATATTATTGACAGGGTTGGAGAACATAAAGGCAAAGATATAATCCATTCCCTAACGGAACTAAAGGAAATTTTATGACGGAAGCCAAGAGAGGAAATAAGGTAACGGTAAAATACAAAGGTAAACTGAAAAACGGTTCAGTTTTTGACGAAGGCGTCTTTGATTTCGTCCTCGGTGCCGGGAAGGTCATCAAGGGTTTCGATGATGCAGTCACCGGAATGAAAGAAGGCGAAACAAAGCATGTCGAGATAAAGGCAAAGTATGCTTACGGAGAAAAACCGGGCGGTCATCCTCTGGCAGGAAAGGATTTGTTTTTCACGATAACATTGAGGAAGATTAATTGATGTTATTTACATTCTATCCTTTCATACGGTTTTAATGTGGTTTATTTCACCAGTTAGTTATTTAGTTCAACCCCATTTAGTTCAGTATCAATAAAACCCATAGCGCTTGTTTGTTCTTCCAGTTGAGTTATTATTTCTTCTATCTCACCGTTAGGTAAAGCAGTTTCTACCGAATACCAACCTCTTTGATGCAACAATTTGTTATGAGAAGGAGATTTCATTGCCGGTAATATTTTTCTAATTTTTTTCAAATCTCTTCCATGGATATTGAATTTTAACAATCTCCAACCCTCACTGTTAATAGCCATTTGAAATCTATGAGCAAAACCTTTCACCAAATTAGAATATTTTTCATATGAGATAGGATTTGCAAATAAGACTCCTGATGAACTTTCTTGCGTGTCTATTAATTTATGGTCTTTCCAGAGTTCATGTTTTTGTATTGGTTCGAAACCAATAATATTTCCTTTTCTAAATATGGCATCAGGACCGCTCCATTCAGTAATCTCATGAGTAATGCCATTTTCATTGAAATATTTAGCGGCTGTTAAAGGCCAGGATGTTTTAACAGATATCTTTTTACTTTTTAATCCATTCACATCTGTTATACCAGATATTTTACTATTTGAATATATGAGAAATTGGCTTTTTCCATAAGGAAGATCAAGAAGCTTTTTAGCTTTACTATCACATCTTTCATCCCAGACAGGACCTGAACAAATTCCAACATAAGCCTGATTC
>CAZKOV010000177.1:0-443 GCA_964554465.1 uncultured archaeon | reverse complement strand
TATCTCTGCCACGAAATATAGATAAACCCGGTAATTCATAAGAATATTTCCTATTACTTCCCAATAATTTATAACCCATTTTTCCTAAAAAATAAACTGTTTCTTCATTACCTTTATCAATCATCAATACTAAATTTCCCGTGGACATATAACCATCCTTTATTAACAGAATAACCTTTCCAAGATAGTCTTATTTGTTTAAAACTTTTATAAACTTTTCTATAATAATCACTTTTAAGTTGTTATAATATTTGAATTTCCACGATAACATTTCGCAAAATCAATTAAATCCCCCGATTTTATTATATTCTATGAATATTCAGAAATCGGTTGTCCTTATAGACAAACCAGCCGGACCGACATCTTTTGAAGTTGTTGAGACAGTCACAAAAATTCTCGGGACAGAAAAGGCGGGTCATGCGGGCACTCTGGACCCGAACGTT
>CAZKOV010000176.1:0-1688 GCA_964554465.1 uncultured archaeon | reverse complement strand
TGAATTGCCAATATTTCTCTGAATGGAATTTTAAGGATGTAATCTAATAATAATTCCAGAGAGAGATAGAAGAGAATAAACACATGGGATATTATCGTCCTTTTTTTCGCCTTCTCCCTCGCATATCCTAACAATGTGATTGTGAAAGGAACTATCAGAGAAAGGACAATACCGCCACACACCTGCACAAGTACCATATCACCAAGTTTTGTTGCAATGTACAATGCACTTACTGAAATATTGAAAATAACAGAGGAACAAAAAAATATAATGTCCACTAGTTTATTCATACACATTTGTTAGTCTCTATTCCATTAATTAGGGTTGTGAGTGGGGTTGGATTGGATTAAATTTTAATCTTTTTATTCTTCTCTGATTGCCGCGATTAAACTCAAATCTTTACCGTAAACAACTCGTTTTGTAATTTGGAACTTGGCTTTTTGCAGTAGCATTTCCATTCGCTTACAACAGCCGCCGTGAACCTCCATGATTACCATGTCAATTCTTTCCAATGAACCGTCTTTAACTGCTTCTGGTATTATTTGCCATTCAGCTCCTTCACAATCCATTTTCAACAAGTCAACATGCCCCAGCCTTTCCACCACAGATTTAAAGGAGACTACGTTTTGAATAACGCCTTCTTTGACTCCCACTGCCATATTCACCATTTCAATCCTGTCTGCATAACCGTTTAAACGCACATTTAGAATTAAGGTATGCAGAGGCTTCTTACACGCTTGACTACTGCCAAATTTTAATTGTCTAACTATAGCAGAGCAATTAGGAATGCTCCTCTGAAAACGAAGTAAACAAGCCTATTCAACCTTGTGAACTCGGCTAAATAATCAAGTTTTCGGAAAAAACCATGTAGGAACCATATTTTAGGTGACTCGTAAGGTAGAAGGTACGAGAAAAGTTTAGGCAGGGTTTTCTGGGTTGTATATATTTTCCATTCTTTCCCCAATGCTTCTTGAAGCTTTCGACTGTTAAAGAATTGGTAATGTGTAGGGTCGCGGATTTTCACTCCGTAATTGCTGTTGGGCGTTGTTACCACTGCGGTGTGACTTACTCTTTTCATTTCCTCCGCCAGCAACGTCGCATCTTTCACAGTTCGCAAATGCTCAATTACTTCAGAGCAAACCGAGTATTCAAACGCCTTATCCTTTAACGGCAAGAATCTTACATCCGCTTTTACAATGTTGCAACTTGGATTTTGAAGTTTAGTCTGTTTTACAGCATAGCTGTCCAGCTCCACGCCCGCTGAATCTTCTGTTACGCCCATCTTTTGCATAAGCTTCTTGGTGAACACTCCGCAGCCCAAATTGACAACTTGCTTGCCTGAAAGTAGAAGCCGCAAGATTCGCATTCGACATTCTCTTAGTCTACGCCAGTCCTCCTTGACCTTGATTAATGATGCGAATCTTTCGCGTTCACTAGGCAAGTACAAAGTAGTTTCCCCGCAAAGTTAAATTAGCATCAAACCAAAATTTAAATTTTATTTCCTAATCTAAGTCCAACGCAAACAAGAATAGCAGTATTCATAAATACTACGCTAACCATTGATGTTGGTAATATATTAAGAATTAAAGATTAAATTTTAATCTCAAACCCAAAAAATTAAACATAGTCTTCACATAGGAATTCTGGGATAGATTTAATGAATGAAGTTAGATACAAACCTATTGGAA
>CAZKOV010000175.1:0-1700 GCA_964554465.1 uncultured archaeon | reverse complement strand
ACTGTCTATTGGCTATGCAGGCCCTCCTCGCTCAGGGCTATGAAGGTAAAATAAACCTGATTTACATAGACCCGCCTTTTGACTCCAAGGCCGATTATTCTCATAAAATGACAATCGAAGGAAACGAATTTACAAAAGAACCTTCTGTTATCGAACGCCTTGCCTATAAAGATACCTGGGCTGGCGGAACTGACTCTTACCTTGATATGCTATATCCGAGATTGCAATTGATGAAAAGACTATTATCTGAAGACGGAAGTATTTATGTTCATTCTGATTATCATGCAAATTCCTACGTAAGAACCGTCATGGATGAGATTTTTGGTAAAGAGAACTTAGTGAACGAGATAATTTGGCATTACCGTCGATGGAGTAATGTATCAAAAACTTTTCAAAAAATGCATGACACAATATTTCTTTACTCAAAAACCGACAAATATATCTTCAATACTCAATTCCAAGAATATTCCCATCCTGAATGGATAGAAGATACCGTTAGAGGTTTTATTAATGGCAAACTTGTAAGATTAAAGGACGAAAAAGGTGAGTACCTTAAGCGAGAAAAAGAGAACGTTGGTGTTCCGATGCATGATGTTTGGGAAGATATAAACTTTATTGGTCCCACTGCAGAGGAGAGAGTAAATTTCCAAACACAAAAACCGAAGGAACTCATAAGAAGAATTATTAGAACATCAGTCAAAAATGGAGCTTTGATAGCTGATTTTTTTCTTGGATCTGGAACTACGTTGAGCGCTGCTGAAGAAGAAGGTTGTCGTTGGCTTGGCTGTGAGTTGGGAAAAGTCGGTATACAGGTTACCCGTTCTCGACTTGTTGAACAAGGAGCAAAACCTTTTCTCATTGAAAATATTGGTAACTACCAGCGCGAGATGATTTATCTTACAGGCGGTAGAATATGGGAAATGCAGCATCTTATCTTAAAACTATATGGCGCAACACCCAGAGATAAAATGAGCGGTTTAGGTTTTCGAAAGATAAATGAGATAGACGAGCTTGTCTATGTCGGCTATCCCGATCGACCTATCACTGCCAAAAAGGCCGAAGAACTCGCACTACAGGCTCAAAATTTAGACGGTAGGGGTTATAAACGACTCGTTCTCCTTGGCTGGGATTACGAATACAATTATTCTCAAGCCCTTGAATCCCGACTAAGTGCATTAAAAAATAAGATAAAAATTAAAATCGAGAGCCGAGATATCCCTCCTGATATCTACGATTATCTCAAAAAAGCAAGATCAGAAGAAGACATAGAAGCACTCTCTGATAAAGTCCAGTTTTATGAAAGGCCTTATCTAAAGCTTTCTCAGCCGCAGATCAAGGAAAAGTCTGATGTTAAAATCGAAGTTACCATTTCTCTCGATAGATATGTTCTTATGGATATTCCTGTTTGCCATTTATCCAAAAAGGGTGAATCTGATTACACGGCCCTTATGAAACTTGCCAAAGATAATTTTGCAGTTCTGATTGATTATTGGGCGGTGGATTGGGACTATGACGGTTGCACCTTCAAGAGTCAATGGCAGGCATTTCGTGGAAATGGACGAAAAGCTAAGACTGTTGTTACCACTGCCACAGAAGTATTGGAAAAAAAGAATAATTGCACTATTGCTGTTCGTGTCGTTGACATCTTCGGCAACGATGCTGCAGCAACTATTAAAATTTAGGTTAAAGTATGGCCAAAA
>CAZKOV010000174.1:0-1702 GCA_964554465.1 uncultured archaeon | reverse complement strand
TATCACTGATTACATCATCCACTTTCTGTTTGATTTGGGAGAAGCTCAGACCTCCAGCCTCCCCGTGGAACTGGCTTTCCTTGCTCTGCATTTTTCTTGTGAATATATCGCAATCGTATGAATGGAAATAACCTATCCTGTAGCTTCCTGCAACGCCTGCATAAAGGATGAGCGTGTTATATCTCGGATCACCTTCCTTGTCCATTTTGTTGGAAAGATATACTTCTCTTCCAAAATTGGTGAATTCATCAAGAGTTAAGAAATGATTCGGATTCTTGGCAACATAAAGCCTTACAGTAATCCCTTGAGTATCGGAGAATTCTGCCAGTTCGTCACTGATTTCTTTTCCATTAGTCAGACCTCCATATTGGTCATAAACGTAACTTCTCATTATCTCGGGGTCCTGATAGCAGAAACCGCCTGTGGTCCCGCTTGCGCGTATGCAGACACCGTAATTTTTCTCTTCGCAGGGGTTCTCTTTATAAAAATCTTTTTCCTCACTCTGTACTTTTTTCACTGCACTATCAAATTTGTCCTTGCTGACACAGCACATCGTATTGGAACCGGCGCATAAACCTGATACAAGACAATTATCGTGTGTGCAGTCGGCAGCGTTTGTCGATGTTGCTGTAAAAACCAGTCCTAACAGAAGAGGGATTATTATAACCGCTGCATATCTGCATAGCTTCATATAGAATATTTGCGGTTGTATAGTTAAATTAGTTGATTAAGATTGCTCTTAGTCTCCTCTTTCAAACTGGATAACATCAACCAGATATCCATTCTCGTCATAAAGCTCTATCTGTACAGCGTATGGTATTGTCTGGGAAATATTATCAAAAACGGGGTAGAATCTCTTTTTTTGATTCCCATCAATAAACAACTCTGTTTCAGTATTAATCTCGGTTCCCTTTTCATCAACTATTATTACACTTCCTACGGGAATGACCTGAACCGCTATTTTATATTTTGTGTCTTTTTTAGCTCCTACCTCAAAACTGCCGATTTTATGAGGTTCTTCCCCATCAAAGACATCGTAGAATGTTCCAAAAGATTCTTTTTGTTTTATCTCTACATTCACTGACTCATTGACTGCATTTAAATCCTGATTCTTATCAGAAAAAATTGTATCAGCATTTCCATCATTTATGTTTTGAATTACAAAGAAAACTAAAAGAACAACTAAAATAATAATAAACACCAATAAAAAGGGGAAGATCTTTGACATATTTTTTCTCATATCAATGTTTTGATTATTGGTCATTATATTATTTCAGGGATTTCCCGTATTAACGTTGCCGTTTCGGAAGTCAAATGTTATCTTTTTATTTTCAGATGCTTTATTTACGTTTTTTACAGTAACTTCGATGGTTTCACATAATGTCGTCTGATCGATATCTTTTATTATCAAATTTATTGTTTTCGTTGTTCCTGTTGATATAGTTCCAGAGTTTGAAGAGATATCATAATTAGCTGCGGCCAGACTGGGAGTAACAGTCATTGCCGTTTCGTATTTTATGTTATCCGAAGCCGCTCCTATAGTGAAAGATGCTATGGAACCTGTTGTCTGCCCGGCATCCATAAGACTGTCATAGGTTTCTGCTATTTTTTTTATAGTTGTTGGTGGAGTAACAATCATTTGCCCGTTATAAGTTGTTGCAGGTGTCTGTGATTTAGTCTTCGGTGTGCATGCGGTCTTTCC
>CAZKOV010000173.1:0-1704 GCA_964554465.1 uncultured archaeon | reverse complement strand
CCACGGTGAGGAATTTTATTGGAGTGGGATCAAGGTAATCTCCTGGTGGCTTCCTTTTCGTATCGTCGCTGTAATATTCTCCGTAGTGTGGATTCATGATATCCACATGAAGTTCGGGAACCTTTTCAGGGTAGGCATCAAGGAAAACGACTCTGCCTCGCTTCTCCTGCGTTCCGAATAACTGTGGAATACCTGTCCCCTCTTCCTCGTCATTGAAGAACTCATTCCCGTCTTTATCCCTTTCAATCTTATCTCTTGAAATGTTAGTAAGTAATCCCAAGGTATGAGCAAACCGCACAATCCCCTTTATGCCGGAAGCAGGAATATAGGGGATCCCCATGTTATGTTCAAACTGCAGACTCACTTCATGGGGGTGGGATTCGCCGATTCCGGTGATGAGCGGAGATTCCAGTTTCGCCTTGAAAATGACCTTTTCATATTCTGGTAAAAAAGATTGGCAAAAGGCTGCCTGGTCGAGGTGCTTTTTATCCAGGAGTTTCTTGGTGGTCTCGTCCTTTCGGAAATTTGTGTACTGACTGTGATAATATGAAACGACTTCTTCTTTCTTTCCATTTTCATCGGAAGCCTTACACGACTCAAAATCATTGACAGGGATGAATTTGTTATACCAGAGACCGAAATTCCCCCTGTTCATATTCTGTGTAAGCTCCTGCAGAGCCTCATAATATGGATAAGCCATCGTTACCCCCTATAAATCTGCGTTTGCAAATCGCTTGACCCATTCAAGCAGGGCAAGGGTTTCTTTTTGCGCACTCAGATATTTGGATTGGTCCATTTCCGATAATTCTTTAATAAACTCCTTTCGCTCGTTTTTTGAAGTAAAGGAATTCTTTATATCTTTGCTATTGTTATAAGAGAGCCAGTCCATAACAACATCAAAAAGGTTAAGATGCTTGTCTGTTTTTTTTGAAAGCCAGAACGCAAGGGCTTGGCCATAGCCATTCTGCAATATCATTGAGGGTGCGCCTGCAGAAAAGCTCTTAAACTCCTTTTTCCCCTTTTCATCTAATTGACTTGTTATTTTTAAAACCCTGCTAAGAGCAAATTCCGCCCTTTTTTGACCAAGAGTTCTCATTTTGCACCTCCTTTTCCGTTATTACTTTTCAGCCATGAAATTCTGCAGATGCCCCGCCCGAGTGTCTCATCGCCGCCGATCTGAATGAAATCCTTTATGACATCTTCGATATGGGCCTGTATTGTCTGCGCCTGAAGTTCGTTTAGGTTTGCGGATCTGCTGTAATACACGATTGAATACAAAACGGAATCTGCAGGGAGAAACTCCTGGTACCTCAAAGCCCCGTCTTTCGCCGTGCCTTTGGCCGAGTCTATTTTGATCTGCGTTTGTATCTCAGTGCAGGAGGATACACAGTAGTCAAACATTTTATCTGAAACGACCAACAGCCTTTCCAGTTCAGGAAACCCTATAGGGAAAACAAAGCTGTTCTCATTGTCGCTGACTTTCACTACGGCGTCCTCAAGAATGATGTCTCCTGTAAAATCGCCACTTAGAACAAGTGCTGCTTCTTCCTTTATGGGATTGACATTTTCAACTGCGCCAAATCTCGCGAATGCAAGATCATTCCTCAGCCTGTTCAGAACCGAAGGGCAGGTCACCCACACGAAGGGCGCTATATTGCTGCGCATGGGAAAGGCAAGCAGCTTCGAGTCGGAGATAGAAATGGC
>CAZKOV010000172.1:0-1704 GCA_964554465.1 uncultured archaeon | reverse complement strand
AATGTAAATAAAGTGGTTCCCAGAATCGCTACGACTGCTGCAATTATACTTTCAACTTTCATCTTTTGACATCCCCTTTTAAGATATTAATATGCGCTATTCGATTCCATCTCTTCTTGATCTAAAAGAAAACCCGCATTTTTTCAAAATTATCATCCTCTTGATTTCTCCATAATGAAAGTCGAATCGGTCTGTCCGTCATTTCAACAATTCCCGGCTTGAATTTCTCTTCTTATCAGGGCATTAAAAGTTGATGAATTAGCAATGTCCCTCTTGAACTGTTCTAAGTCTTTTCTACTCCTCTTTTCAACGTATCTATTTATCCTGTCTTTTAGCTCATGCGGTAGAGGCCTATCCTGTCCTCTTGTATGTGTAGTATCATCAGGATCCCCAAACATAGGAAACGCTTTTCTAACTTTCTTGGAGGCTTCTTCAGGACTGTCCCCTTCTTGCGTACGCTTTGTGAATAAGGCCATCCTACTTATATTATCAATTTCTAACATCATTCTTCTCTCGAGGTCGTGCACGTTCCAATACCATCTTATGTCTTCGTCTGTGGCGCCTTCTCGCCTTATCTTCCTCAGGATGGATCTTATTTCATCGTCGGTCGCCTCTTTTTGCAGGCGAATATCACCATAATTTGCTGGTAACCTCGAAGTTCCTTCATTTTCTGAATCGTTTTTTATGCTCTTCAAAATGTCTTGGAAAGTTGCTTTCGCTTGCGATGGCGGCAGACCCATCATTTTTTGAAAAACTGGTACATAAATTTCTTCTAATCTATTTTCTATACCGGACATTGTAAATTCTCCCACTGTTTTCTCTCGCAATTGTTTGTACTCTTCGTTAGTCATTCCTGTTCGTTCGCCGTATTTATTATAACCCCTCTGAGCTGCTTTATACAAATAAGTTTGCTCATATTCGGAGTGTCGCCCTTGGTTAATTTCCTTCCAGTTAATCTTATTTTCTTTTGCATATTTCCCAAGCCGTTCTATTTCTTCTCCTATTTTGGCTGCGGCTTTTCGCATCTCATCTGGCCATTTCTTAATCTTAAGACCTCCTTTTTTAGATAATAGAAGAAAACCATCTGCGAGTTTTAATAGTTTATCATCATTAAACCAAAAGAGGTTAAATATTGTGTCATTGAACTTGTCATAATCTTGGCGCGATAATAACCCTTCATTGTAATATGAGTCTATTGACTCTTGGAGGGAACTACTTAGACTGTGCCCTGTTTCCTTGATTCTACTTAAGTCTCCCCGTAATCGGATGAAAGTGAAAAAATTCATTCTTCACCTTTTTTCCCTTCTACCCTTTTCAACAACAAATCAAAGGTCTGTACAATAAGAAGCCTGAATCCGTGGTTCGCTTCTTGCTTAACTCCGCCTAACGTGACAAGTACTATAGGGAATAGCCCAAAAATTTCAACCATTTTCCAAAAATATTTATCTTTTATTCATTTAAGTGACAAAAAGTGACACTGGAGGCCGGAGGACCAAGGACAGAAGAAAGGAGGCCTTTTCCGCGATACTCGATACGCAAGACGCAATACGATTCCAAATCATCGGTTCAGAAAATATATCGCAAGATTGAGGATGGCCGCGAACGTAACCCAGCCTAAATAAGGGACTAAAAGCAGCGTAGCAGGTATGGAAATTTCCTCAAAGCAAATAAGCGTCAGGATTATGGCAAACAGGAGCAGAAAGA
>CAZKOV010000171.1:0-1718 GCA_964554465.1 uncultured archaeon | reverse complement strand
AGGACAAACAGGGGTTTTGCCGTTTTAATGAGTACTATGAAGAAAATAATAACTATAATCTTATGTAGCGTGTTGCTGAACACATCTCTGCCTGCAGATGGTTTTTGCCTGCGTCCGGCTGCGTATAAGTGCGTAGCTGCGCGCCCCATTGACTACAGGTTTTTGCCGAGAGTATTCGATTTTTATACTGAATGGCTTTGGGCCTTAAAAAACTTACGGGTTTTTGCAAATAGTTTTGAATTACCGGAATCAAACCTGCTTTCAGAAACACTGAAGCGCATTAAGGATTTGATAGCAGAAAAGGATCAAGAATTTACAGAACTTGATGATTCTAATGTGCTAAAAGAATTATCCTCAGTAGACGCAAGAAGGGAATATTTACATTTTGCCCGTTTTATTAAAAAGATAACCATAGAACTGAGAAAGGTGTACCCTGATATCAAAGATTTTATAACGCCAGATATTGTAGGCCATTCATCACTTATAGAAATGCTTGATATGCCCGAAGAGTTTGCCGATGGCATTTACGTCTTGCTTGGAGAATCAACAGGGGAGACCGATATCAATGAGACCGTATCGAAGATGATGCCCCTTGTTTTATCAAGGGTTTATGAATGGGTTTTTGGCGAGAATCCTATTGAGTATGATCTGAGAATGAATTTGTGCGACGGCCTTCCTCGCTTATCCCTAAGCAGGGAGAAAGTCTCGTATCTGTTACTAAACCTGCTTCTTCCTTTCCGGGAATACGCGGTATCGGCGCGCGGCAATGTAGATGTTAATATATCCACGAGGCTTAACACCGCAGATAACAGAGATTACATTTTAATAGAGATCAAAAGCTCAAAGGTCCTTGATTTGGAAAAGCCGATTAAGACAAAATCAGGCATCGAGCTGGGATTTCCTGTAGCGCAAAGATTGGCGCAGGGGTTGGGAGGCAGTATTATTGCGGAGTCTAAACCCGGCAAAGGCACGATACTTACTATTAATTTGCCTGTTGACAAGCCAAGGTCTGCCTGGGCAGGGACTGAGAAAGGCATAAAAGAAGATAAGGATCTCCCACGCTCCTTGCAAAAAACCGATAAGGCCAAAGCAAAATCACTCAAAATGGACAAATTATATATTCAGCTTGGAGGAAACCGTGAGTTGTTCATCTGGGGCCTGGTCCAGCAGGCTTCAGATAATACAGATATTCTTGTTGATTTAATTTTACCACGAAAAAACAAAATACTGTTTGTTGATAAATTGCTTAATATAAGAGAGAGGATAATGTCAACGGCTACTTTTCTATTTAATCGAGCATTCTTAGGGGCTAGACGATTAAGCCTTTGTTTAAAGGACGAAGAGCCGTATTTAGATTCAGACGTACTAAATGCTTCTTTTACAATAAAAGAAAATTATTGGAAAGATCTAAGAAGTGCTATTAGCAGTTTGGCGCATAAGAGACTGCCTAAAACAGTCGCTGGGTTAAAAGAGTTATTAAAAAGTAAAGGAAATATATCCCTGGATTTAGACTGGGATATTATTTCCGTAGATAATAATTTAGCAATGCTTACAAAAGAATATGAAGCCAGGGTAAAATCTGAAGCCAAAAGACATAATGCCCAAATCTCATACGGTTTACACTATCATCCTGGAATAAAGGATGGAGAGTTTATAGCGAAAAGGCTAAGTTATGCTTACGGGGATATTAAAGGATGGGTCTATGGCGGATTTAAGTG
>CAZKOV010000170.1:0-1719 GCA_964554465.1 uncultured archaeon | reverse complement strand
ACAGAAACACAAATAAAAGCCGAAGAGCATTTTCCCATCATCTTGGAGTCGCTTCGCTTGAACACCATTCTGGATTTTGACCTCTATATTAAAACCGAAGGGCAGTTTGTCTTATACCGCCATCATGATTTACCCTTCAATGAGGAGACCCGACTTAACTTAGTTGAGAATAATGTGAAATATCTTTATGTCAGTTCGAAATTAAAAAAGAAATATCAAATATATATCGAAAGCCATTTGGATAAGATAGTTGAGGATAAAAAAATCGAACTGCCAAAGAAAGCAGTCATAATTTATGACACTTCGAAAAATTTGGTTCAGGATGTCTTCGAGAATCCAACCTATGGCGAAAACATCAAAAGGTCAAGCAAGCTGGTTGAAAACACGATGAGTTATATTCTCAAGGGAAGAGAGGCATTTTTCAATCTTATGCGTATCACTTCCCGCGATTACTCCACCTACACTCATTCTGTTCATGTCTCCTGCCTATGCATCGCCTTAGCCACCAAGTTAGGATATAAAGATAAAAAGACTTTATATGAGCTTGGCTTGGGGACATTATTACATGATGTAGGAAAAAGCAAAATAGACGAGGGTATATTGAAAAAGAGGGGGAAATTAGACAAGGCAGAATTTGACTTGGTGAAAAAACACCCCCAATGGGGAATCGAAATCTTATCCAAAAGCTTCCTGCCCAAAGATGCCTACATCCCGGTTATACAGCATCACGAGCGGATGGACGGCTCGGGCTACCCAAGGGGGATTAGTGAAGGAAAGATTGAACTTTATGGTAGGATTTCTGGAATAATTGATGTTTTCGATGCCTTGACAACTGAAAGGGTTTACCAGAAGGCATTAACTCCTTACAATGCTTTAAGGGTTATGACCGACCTGAAGGGAAAATTTGATACCTCTGTTCTAAAAGAGTTTATTCTTCTTTTGGGATTGAAATTTTAGGAAGTTATCTGGAATCTGATTTTTTGTAGTTGCCCCATTTATGGGGCGAATTTAAACTAATCTTAAGGAGATAGATATGCGAGAGGTCAAGGTTATAATCATAATATCTATAATAGTTTGTCTTGCCGCGCCAGTTCTTCTTTATTTTGGTTTAAACTATTACAGAGATAAAAAATTTTCCTATGTAAGTAAAAATGTTGATAACCTCAACCAACTCAAGGATGTACTTAGTAGAGGGATAAGCAAAAAGGATAAGGCAATTTTGGACTCGGTTTGTACTGAAGGATTGTCTGAAAAGATATTGGATGCAATTTATGGGCAAAAAGAGTTTAGCAATCCAAAAATAGATGAATATCGGAGTGGCTGGGGGTTTATTCCAGCTATAGATAAGAAAAAACCACTTACAAGATTTATTCATTTTACTTTGAGGGATAAAAGCAATGATACTGCTTACGAGATATCAATTTATTTGTTTCCGTCACGCGAATATGAGACGTCACCTAAGATTGAAACCTTCTCAATGGAAATATGGAGGGAAGAATCAGAAATTAGTTTGAAACACAGTATGACTGAATACAAAAATAAATATAACAAAAATATTGATGATGTTATACGTAAATTCAAAACAGGGATATGTCAGAATAATATAATAACATTGGACTCGGTTTGCACCGAGGAAATATCAAAAAAGATATTGCATGGGATTTATCAACACAAGGGAATCGTCTGTTCCCAGATACCTGATAGCGTATTCTATAATGT
>CAZKOV010000169.1:0-1725 GCA_964554465.1 uncultured archaeon | reverse complement strand
ATGGCTTTTCTCCTGTATTCCGTCCCTGTAAAGGAGCGCCCTCGATGCATGAAACATCGCCATATAAGCTTCGAGCACAACGTACTGGAAGAAATCGTGTTCGAGTGCCAAGTGCCCCTGTTTTAATCTTTTTTCTGCAATATTAAGCGACATTTCGGACTTTTCTTTATTGGGTTTAATCCTCCTGAGCAATCTCAGCCTGAAGCAGTCGTCAAGATTTCTTATTTGCATTTGCTATCGGCCTCTCTCCATATAATTGTATACCGTGGCTTATGATGTCTATATAGAATGCCTTGTTTTCCTCTGACATCTTTTTCCATTCAGCCCAACCAAAAACGTGAAGATTAATTTCCCTTCCAAGGGCATCTTCGAACTTTCTTGTTGAAATCTTATTGTCCTTGCCTATCACGAGCAGATCGATATCGCTCTTTTCGTAGTCATCTTCTCCCGTAGCAGCCGACCCGAAAAGCGTTATGGAAGATATATTTGGCACTTCTTCCACCAGGAATTTTATAAGACCGCACTTTTCGATCATGTAAATATTATAAGTTATCTTTATGTGCCTGAAAGTAAGACTATCGTAATTGGACCTGAAATATCTCAGATTAGCCTTCCTCTCTTCCTTAATGAGATTCTCCTTCAATAGCATATCGGCGTACTTCTTTGCAGAGAACGGGCTTATTCCAAGCTTCTTTGCGAGTTCTCGGAGATACACATCTGCATAGGGATGCTCGATAAACTGCCTGATAACCTTCAATAGCATCAATTCTGTCATACAATTGTTTTATTTTTTTATATTTATAAGCCTTTCGTTAAATTTTAAAAACAATTGTTTGTATTTTCATATAAATAAAATCATTACTTCATGCAAATAGAAGATGTAATCATCTAGTGCAAATCCCTCCTGAGTTCTTAAAAAATACCATTAAAAACGATATCAATCGACGTTAAAAAATAAAAATCATCCCGAGGGGGAGATACAGGTGCCATAGTGCAAGTCTCACCCTTTATTTTATTATTTTTGTGAACAAACACATATAAATCCCATATGTTACACTTGTACATAAAATATGTACTACCGTAACATTTATATATAAGATGTTACAATAGAACATCATAGATGTACGGGTGTGCATATGAACATCGAAGAGCATGTTTCTGCATTAGAGGAGCATGAAAGGAAACTAAAGGACTGCATAGAAGAGGGTATAGAGAAAAATCAGCGGAATATAGCTTATAATGCTTCCCAGGGAAGCGTCGAGCTTTTCTCTATCTACATGCACAGACTTAATCTGACAACTCCTGGGGAGAAGTTCGATCATCGGACATTCAAGAAGAAGTCCGAGACAGAGAGGAGAATACCAAAGGATTTCCCAAAAAGGGAAAAAGTTCTTGAACTGATGAAAATTATCGAAGAGAAAAGAACAGTTCTCTGTTACGGGAAGAGAAAACCGTATGAAGACATAAAAGAAGTTATAGACACCTTCAGGAAATTGAAAAAGGTAATAGATATGGAGACTGATTTGTCATGAAAAAGAATGAAGCCATTGCATACGCTATGGATTTCGCATCTTATGTGGAGGAGCGAGTCGACAATATAAGAGCCATCATAGCTTTCGGATCTGTTGCAAGGGGAAAATTCAGCTCTGGTAGCGATGTCGATATATTTGTGGACATTACAAAGCCTTCGAAGAGGATAGAAAACGATATCAGTAAAATAAGAGA
>CAZKOV010000168.1:0-1768 GCA_964554465.1 uncultured archaeon | reverse complement strand
ATGACTATTACTATCATTACCATGTATTCAAAGGCTGCCTGGCCTTTCGACTTCCCGGAAACAACCATATTAATTATTTCCCTTAGCTCTGTTATATGGATTGGATATCATCACATTATTTGGAACTTTAATCAAAACTCTTTCTGATTAGATGATGATTGCATACTTATCATATAGCATGATCCGTTAGAATACTTCAAAAAAAGTGAAAATGTATGTTGGGAATCAATCCAAAGGTTTATAAGTTTTAGTTTTTACTTTATAATGATAAAGAGGGCATTCATATGAAAATGGGTAGAATAGGAACGTTTTTGGTCACCACTTATATCATACTAACATCTGCAGCCTACGGTCAGAATGTAGGAGAGAGGGTTAAGTTGATTAGAGAACAAGTAAATAAAAATCCCAAATACACTGGTAGTGCTGTGACTGGTCCATGGGAGAGTCACGGATTTGTGGGATGGTACCCAGGCAATTTCTTTGGCCCTAACGAAATCGCAATAGAGGTGGGTCCTGACTATGTCAGATTCATTCAAAAAGATAAAAAAGGAAAGAAGAAAACCACTTATACGGATAGCGAACCATATGGAACTGTAGATGAAAAGAATGGAAACCCAGCAAAAAAACGTGATCAGTCTAAATTTGAGAAGGTTGTTAAAAAAGCTGAACAACAATGAATTAATTCATTTAGTTTTTTGTTATAAACATTTTTTTGATCAAATTTCCTTCAATAAAACCTTTATATTTATTTGCTGTAAAATATACAAGATATCTTTAATATAATTAACAGATAACAGGTGCAGGATTTATGGCTTCATTAAGACCGGCGAGATGTTACAAAAAAGTGGAAAGAGCAAATACCAGGCAGTCCCAGAGAAAGCCCAAGAAAGGCTATGTAAAAGGTGTTCCTTATCCGAAGATACACAGATATACTCTGGGTGATAAAAAGGGAAATTACAGGCTTTCCATGTATCTGAGGGTAAATGAAGCAGTCCAGATAAGGCACAACGCCCTTGAGGCGGCAAGGATTGCCGTAAACAAGGCAATGACCAAGGGTGTTGGTGACGGATTCTACATGATGAAGGTCCTTGTTTTCCCGCATCATGTCATGAGAGAAAATCCTCTCGCCACAGGCGCGGGTGCAGACCGTTTCTCAACGGGAATGAGGAAATCGTTCGGGAAGCCGATCGGCCTGGCGGCAAGGGTAAAGAAAGGCCAGAGAGTCCTGCAGATAAAACTCAATCCCGAGAAGGAAGCGGCAGGAAAGAAAGCATTGAAACTCGCGGCAGGGAAGCTTCCCGCCACGTGCAGTATAGAGAGTGTTCTGAGTAAGTGAATAAAGAAAAAAGAAAAAGGTTCTTAAAAATTTATTTCTTCAATAATGCCAAAACTCCCATTATTGAACCCACAAGAAGCAATATCCATCCGATGAACTGGAAGAGTGCTGAACCCATGGGGCCGTACGCTGCAGCGTAGGTCATCCAGAGTGCTGTTTCAAAACCTGCTGCAAGCAGGAACATCAAACCTGATCCTGCCACCATTGCTACCGGCTTCTCAAGTCCCTTTAGCTTTCCGTATTCAACGAACACGGGAACAAGCAACGTGACTATTGCCAGCCATACAAGATCAACTACCACCCTATCACGCTCCTATTTTATATATTCAAGTTGGTTGGTAATTAGCTGTTTGGGTGAGGTAGAGTATATAAAATAATCGGTCAAGTACGACGATTGACGAAAAAATGATAGCAAAGCATGCAGGAATGATG
>CAZKOV010000167.1:1274-1792 GCA_964554465.1 uncultured archaeon | reverse complement strand
ATGATAAACTAAATGAAGTAATTACGAAAATACTAGCTGAAATAATAACCATAGGAGGCCTTGCCACGGGGGAGTTGGAAGAGGAACCGCATACATTGGGCTCTGTGACAAGCGAGAAGACAATGAACAAATACAAGAAATACAGTATAGACTTTAACGCTGGGGAAAGGGTCGGATACATTGTCGGTGCTGCCGGTTTGCTTTTAGGCCTTGGCAAAGAAAGGGGAATGGAGGGCATCTGCCTGTTGGGCGAGACTTCCGGGTTCCCCATAGTAACGGACCCCAAATCAGCCGAAATTGTTCTGAATGAATTGACCAAGATGCTGGATATAAAGCTGGATATGAGCAGGCTTGAAAAAAGGGTAAAGGAGATGGAAAAGTTCATAAAGAAGGTGGAAGATCTTCAGAAAAAGGCGCTATCCCAAATAACAAAGGAGGAAAAGGCGCCTGTCAAGGGCAAGGAGCAGCTGCGCTACATAGGCTAATCTTTTTAAACACATATCCTCAATAACGATTTT
>CAZKOV010000167.1:0-1264 GCA_964554465.1 uncultured archaeon | reverse complement strand
GACAGCTATACCAGATACGAAAAAACAAGAATAGTATCAGCAAGGGCACAGCAGATTGCGCAAGGCGCGCCGATTTTGATAAAGATACCGCGAGGTTTGATAAACCCCACCGAAATAGCAAAGCTCGAATGGGAAGCCGGTGTCATACCTATAGACATAAAGGCGAAGGATGAAAACAAGCCCGCCAAAGCAGTGAAGCAAGAGAACGAAAAAAGTAAAAAATGATTTTATCATACAATTAATATATCAGCCATTTCTAACGCTTATAAACCTTCCGCATTTAATAAATACTAATCTCAACAACCTCAACAACCAAAAGAGGGCAGGCGGATGTTTGATATGGCAGAAGCGGAAATGCTCGTGGACAAGACCGAGTACCTTACAGCCGGCGTACACATAGGAATGAAGACATGCACACCATTCATGAAAAAATTCGTTTACAAGATAAGGGAAGACGGCATGGCGGTCTTCAATCTCAAGATGGTAGACGAACGGATAAAGATGGCTGCAAAATTCCTGTCAAAATTCAATAATATACTTGTAGTTTCGAGGAAAAGCAATTCATCGAAAGCCATAGAAGAATTCGCGGAACTGACCGGGAATAAGGCAATAAGCGGTAGGTTTTCCCCTGGCACGCTGACAAACCCATCCTACAAGGACTTCTATGAACCTGATGTCGTATTTGTGGTGGACCCCCTTGTGGACGAACAGGTAATAAAGGAAGCAAAGAAGAAGAGACTGCCCATAGTTGCACTATGCGATACGTTCAACTCAGCGAAGAACGTAGACATGCTAATACCATCCAACAACAACGGGAAGAAGTCGCTAGCGCTGATATTCTGGATATTGGCCAGGGAGATACTCAAAGAAAAAGGGAAAATAAAAAAGAATTCGGATTTCAAGTCAGAATTAAAGGGCTTCGGTTCGGAATGAGGCTTTGTATGACAAACATTAATTCGCAAAAGAGAATGGCAGCGGATATACTCAAATGCGGAGTCAACAGAATAAAGATAACGCCAGGCAAAGAGGTCGAGGAAGCCCTCACTAGGGCGGATGTCAGAAACCTTATAAGAAAAGGTCTGATAAAAAGGGTTCAGAAAAAGGGCAGCAGCAGGTCGGCCTCCAGAAAAACATTAGTGCAAAAGAGAAAGGGCAGGAGAAAGGGCATGGGCAGCAGGAAGGGCGGCATCAGGGCGCGAAACCCCAGGAAGGCCGAATGGATGAGTTCAGTGAAAATAATGAGGAATACGATTAAGGCGCTCAG
>CAZKOV010000166.1:0-1793 GCA_964554465.1 uncultured archaeon | reverse complement strand
TTTACGAAAAACCATTCCTCAACTTTGAACGAATACTGGAGACCTATCTGGAATATGCGCCTATCGGGATTCGGTCATTTATAAAAGCAATGCCGTTATGGATAAAGCAAAAGATATGGATGAAAGAATTTATTAAAAAGGAATTGGATTTTGACGGGAAGATTATCTTTCCTGAACATCACGAGTCTCATGCAGCCTCAGCCTTTTTCCCATCACCTTTTCAGAAAGCCGCTTTTCTTACCATAGATGGAGTAGGGGAATGGGCGACAGCAAGCTATGGCGTTGGTGAAGACGATGAGATAAGCCTTCTGGCAGAGATGCATTTTCCGCACTCTTTAGGTCTCCTTTATTCTGCATTTACCTATTACGCTGGTTTCAAGGTTAATTCGGCTGAATATAAACTGATGGGACTAGCGCCTTATGGCGAACCTAAGTACAAAGATTTGATTCTTTCCGAGTTGATGGATTTGAAAGAAGACGGCTCTTTCAAGATGAATATGAAGTATTTCAAATATTGTACTGGTTTAACAATGACCAACAGGAGATTCGAGAAGTTGTTTGGCAGCACACCCCGAAAACCGGAATCTCGATTAACTCAACACTATATGGATTTAGCCCGTTCTGTGCAAGAAGTAACTGAAGAAGTGATGCTGCGTATGGTTCGACATGTTCATAAAGAAACTGGACATAAAAATCTCTGTTTGGCTGGTGGCGTGGCCTTGAATTGTGTCGCCAATGGAAGAATTCTGCGGGAAGGTCCTTTTGAAGATATTTGGATACAGCCTGCTGCTGGAGATGCCGGAGGGGCATTGGGAGCAGCCTTATTTGTTTGGTATCAGTATTTAGCAAACAGTAGAATTGCGGATGGGAAGAATGATTTTCAACAGGGATCTTATCTTGGTCCGAAGTTTGAAAATGGGTACATTGCTGCTTATCTAAAAAGCAACAATATTCCTTATCGTAAAATACGCAACGAAGAAATTCCTGGGAAGATTGCCGATTTGATTGCGGAACAAAAAGTAATCGGTTGGTTCCAAGGGAGGATGGAGTTCGGCCCCAGGGCATTAGGAAGCCGCTCGATTCTTGGAGATGCTCGTTCTCCCGTAATGCAGGAACTGATGAATCTTAAAATAAAATTTCGAGAGAGCTTCCGGCCATTTGCGCCCTCAGTTATACTAGAGCGAGTTTCAGACTTCTTTGAGATAGACAGAGAAAGCCCGTACATACTTTTGGTAGCCCCGGTGAATGAGGAAACTCGCCGGGAGATATCGGACAAAGAACGAAAATCAGTTGGTCTTGATAAACTGAAAGTCGTCCGTTCCAAGATTCCGGCGGTCACTCACGTTGACTGTTCGGCCCGTGTTCAGACCGTTAGCAAAAACGATAATCCCTTATATCATCAGTTAATAGCAAAATTTGATGAGAAATGCGGCTATCCAGTGATTATCAATACTTCCTTTAATGTTCGGGGGGAACCCATAGTGTGCACCCCGGAGGATGCTTATTTGTGTTTTATGCGTACCAATATGGATTACTTGATCATGGGCAACTTTCTTATAAAAAAAGAGGAGCAGCAATCCTTGAACAATGACATCGAGTGGCTTAGAAACTTTGAGTTGGATTAAAGAAGATAAATTTGCTTTTATAATTGACTTTTAGCCGTAACATTGGTTAATATTGACGTGTTATTTTTCAGCACTTTATTTGTATGAAAAGGCAGGGTATGACCATGCATAAAAGACAAGGATTCACATTAATAGAGTTGCTGGTGGTGATTGCCATTATTGCGCTAT
>CAZKOV010000165.1:0-1803 GCA_964554465.1 uncultured archaeon | reverse complement strand
CCGAATTTCTCCTCCATTCTTTTTTCTTCTTCCTTGGCAAGTCGGTAATACAAGATTGCTAATATGGGCCATAATAGAATTGTAGAAATCGTCATCCACAGAACATTAATACCTATGGTGAG
Source organism: uncultured archaeon (assembly GCA_964554465.1). Lineage (GTDB taxonomy): Archaea > Aenigmatarchaeota > Aenigmatarchaeia > QMZP01 > QMZT01 > JAADIF01. Next base: position 1,681 of record CAZKOV010000165.1, on the reverse strand, counting down.
TACCAGAAGTCCCAAGTATTGTGGATGACGAACATGCCCATAGATTCCCGTTGTTACAAGCTGTCCCTTTGTTCGAAAAATTTCTTTCCAACCAAAGACGATCAAGAGCGTTCCGACAATAATAATACTGTTTGAGATGGGTAGCATAAAGCCTAAGAAAATTGAGACGAACAAGTCTTTTCCTGTTAATTCTACAAGAAAATACCACAAATTTCCCGGGTTACTGTATCCCAGTAACCACATCATGACGTACATCGTCAACGGGAAACCGTACATTTCTATGTATAGGGCAACGATGAATGCCACGTAAACGCTTGCGGGAAGACGTGCTGCTCTTCTTCTAAATTTAATGAATAAGACAAAGAGGCAAAGAAGAATCAGGTTTAAAATTACGTAACCCAAATTTTCTGGGTAACCAACCGCAGCGACAGAAAAAACAAAGCTGATCATATTCTCCGCAAGCCAATATGAAAAAATTGGTACTAACAATGCTATCGATATTAACATCGCTATGTATTTGAGGTTCCTCATTTGACGCTCTCACTTCGTTTTCTGGATGCGGCGCTAACCAACAGTGCCAGGGTACGCTCAATTTGAAAGAAATGACACATTAAATATGACGATACTATTCCTTTTTATTTTTTTGGATATATTTCCAAATATTCCATTATCGAAAATAAAAATAATAGTGCACACTCAGCATTACTTTTTCAACGCTGCGATTTTTTTTAATATAACATTCCTTGAAAGGCTCTTTCCTTTAAATCGCCTATCTATGCAGGGTTAATATAGTTCCGCTATTTTAGCACCTTCAAACTTGCCTTATCGTAGATTTCTCTTAGTAATTTTATTCCTTGAGGCGTGTAATGTTTAGCCAAAATATTCCTCGGGCTCTTCCCTGAATGTGCCTATCTGGAACAAATGCCTTTCCCATCTCTTGACTGAAGAAATCCCTCAAGTCTTTAGGCTTCAAGTAAATTCCAGATTTTTCTCTATCTTTGTTCCAAGCTTGGAGAAATGTCTCACGCCCGATCGCAAAAAGCTTCTGTTTTTTAAACTTTCCCTTTATCCACTGAATAAAATAAGGTTACATGATATAAAAGGCGTATTTCAATGTCGCAATGTATCATACATGAAAAAATAGAGACCGTTGTTTTGGTTTTATTCGCCTTTTTCAAACAGCAAGTAATGATTTGTGCCCATTGCCACGGTAGCGTTTCCAGCACAATCGTATGTGTGGAGACGCCAGTCCGCTTTTTCCCAGTCCTCGATTACTTTGCCAACGTCGTTGTGATGCCCAACCAACACGCATTTCCATTCTTTCAAACAAACCACCTCAAAGTCTAATATGAGAATATAATAGGCTATTTGGGTGTTCTGAAAAACATTAAGTCTTACAACGCACTTGCTATTATATCTTCACAACAATCGCGGTGATTGTTGCCTTCACTTTGTGGATTTTCCTTATGCGCTCAGTTATGATTCTCTTAAGTTTATCCATAGTGTCGACTTCAATCCTCACAACTAAGTCATAGAGCCCATAAACCATAGTTGCTTCTACGACACCTTCAACTGCGCTAACATTCTTGAGAACTTCCACCATCCAAGCTGGTTCCGTGTTTATAAAAACAAAAGCTGTTGGCATTAAATCTCACCGAAGGATGATAATTATATGACTGTG
>CAZKOV010000164.1:0-1810 GCA_964554465.1 uncultured archaeon | reverse complement strand
ATATAGGAAGCGATGGGCAAATAATATATGAAGCTCTTTGGGAATTTGGTGTGAGACAGGATCGTTCCGTCTTCTGTTATTTTGATAAAGGAATTTTCAATATGACAGGTCCTGAAAAGACCTTCACGATTGAAGCTAATTCCAGTTATATACTTACATCATGGGAGAATTATGATACCAGGACAGCTTTCCAGTCAGCGTGTTTTGACGATGAATATTCTAAACCAGGAGACAATTATGATAATGAACAGGAACTCATAAACTCTCTTGATTTCGATGTTGTTAATACATATTATACTAACAATAAAATTTTGGCAAACCTAACGACAGGAATCGATGCAATATGCACTACCGGTTGCTTAAATACAAACAAAGGTAAACTCTTCAAAATTGAAATAAATAATGTTGACAGACCGGACCAGAAATTGGATACCACAACACAAAGATGGACAGGGAGCCTTGAAGATAATGAAGGCAATTTTTATACGGTTAGACTTGAATTCACACTAAGATATGTGGGAAACCCCACAGTTGAAATTCTGGCACAAAACGTCTTACCTGCAATAGATAACAATCCCCTGACACCCGTAGTGAGCGCTTATGATAATCAAATAGCTTTAAGTGCTTTGAATTTACAGGTACAATCCGTAAATTATGACGGGGAAAATGTTATTGGGATTCTTTCAACTACAAAAGAATCAAAATGTACTGAGGGGTGCCAAAAAATTGAGATGGGGCATCAGCATACAGTTTCTTGGGATCAGGCGGTTTTACCCATTGGGGGAAACGTAGATTCGCAGAAAAGAACGCTGTTTATAAGAGATACCGATGGAAGCGAGTTCAGTATCAGAGTGAGATACGATTTAGATTCTGGAGGCAACCCTTCTATAGTAATTGAAAACCAAAGATGTACTAAATTCGTAGCAAGCCAAGGCGATGATGATCTTGTTGCAGGAAGTACCGATATTGTTATAGAACCCGATTATACTGTTTCGAAAATATATACAACTTCCACTGGCTATAAATTGAATATAAGGTACGAAATGGTCAGTTCGGTCAATGTAAATGTGGATCAGAGCGATTTTAAATTACTTGATTCTGGAGGAATTCAGATAGCTAGTACAGCTAGAATTCCAGATAGTCAGGGAAGCATTGTAGGCGTTTCAAGATTCAATATAATTTTCGATGATTTATCTTTAACTGATGGACAAGAAGTGACTGTTGAAGGTGAAGTAATAGATTCATCTAATCTAAATAATGTTAAACAAATAAAAGACAAAATGAGAATAGATATTCCGAACATGAAAATAGAAAAAATATAATTTCATTTCAATAAATAAAATCCCATCAAAAATAATAAAATAACCTTCTTTTTCTTTATCTTAGGGAAGAATCTGGAAGAAAAAAAGAAATTATTCACTCAACTGACTTTCAGCCTGTTTTATAACTCTTTCAAAATCTTGGTCACATAATTCCTTAACATCAACACCTTCATAAGGCTCGTTTAATTCGTTCCATTTTCCATTTTTCCATGCATAAATATGACCATTTTTTTGATTGACCATCATTCTCCCCACTTTACCATTTGAAAAGTAATGGTCAATTATATCTACGCTTCCAAAAGGTCTTGTATCAGTGAAGACTGTTGATGCTCCTTTTTCTTTCTTTTCTTTAAATATAGTTACGTTTGGTAATACCCAAACCTCGACTTCTCCAACATCATAAGTCGGGTCTGGCTGATGCATAAAACCTTTCTTTCCATATGCTGTGCCTATAAGTGAAGGATTTCTTTCTACAGCGTTTCTAACAG
>CAZKOV010000163.1:0-1812 GCA_964554465.1 uncultured archaeon | reverse complement strand
ATTTCCTATCTTTTTGCTAAAAAGATATTAAAACCTATTGGTTATTAATAACACCTAAACTTTATAAATATTAACTACAGAATAATGATTAATATTGAGAGGTATTGTTATGAAATTTGGAAAAACTCACATAATTTTAACGAAAGGGGGATTATACAGGACTGCAATCAATCTGCAGGATAAAGGTTTTATTCCTGTTGCATATGAGAATGGTGCAATGATCTTTGAAAACCCTTTGATAGAAACTAGAAAGGTTTTCTATAAAGGTATACGAAAACTTCCAGAAACCTTAAAAGATCCTAGAGCTTTAGGAGAACAATATACACAACTCAAGATCAGAGAAGAAGATAAAAAATGGAATACCACTCCTCCTCATGTAAAAATTCAGCAACTTCTTCTTGAAAAGAAACCAGATGAGCCATTGTTTTCTTATTGGAGAAGGTTGACAGCTCTTGCAGATACTGCTTAATAAAACCCAGAGATAAATCTCATGACTCCAATTTACATTGCTATCGGATATATGAAGAAAATAGGCACGAACCAGGGTGGAATTTATATACCTGAAAGCGGTGTCAATTTTTACGATTCAACTAATGGCAGAGTGATAAAAACAGCATATAATGAAGCAAATTGTCTTCATGTTCCACCGGCCAAGGCTAATAATAGAAGTTGTCTGGCTTTTTTGGAAGAACCATCCACATTAGTATTTGAAAAGGATGGTGTAAAGGCAACCGCACGTTCTGCTGATATGTCCAAAGGCGACAGATGTACAGATACAAATCATTATAAGCTATGGAACAGGATTCTGGGAGATGCGAAAGCTTCCGGAAAATATATTCCAAGAGTTCTTATGCTCGTTCTTGCCAAAAATGCCCGTGAGGATTATGCCAAAACGGTTATAAGCGCCACTAAAGAAGCCATATCCGGCAACAGGCTAGTGAGGAATACAGATTTCAATGTCATGTTTTCGGAGTGTTCCGGTTGCATAGACATGACGCCACTGACTTCAGAAATAGGGATAATACCTGTGGCAGAATAATTCTATTTTATTCTCCAAAAATTTATTTTATTTGAGCCGTCATATCTGGTTCCATATAACGTGTTATCAGCGATTCCCCAGCACGCCTTCGCATTCAATCTGATGAAAAATCCATAATCCTTTCTCTGAACCTCAATACCGTTGCCCAGATGTTCAAAGTTCTGCCTTTGAATTACAGCCTTTATAGGATTTCCGTCTTTTGTTTCCAGGGGAACTTCTACTGGTTTGTACTGAATTTTTCTATTATTTATTTCCATCATATCGACGGCGCATGCTTCTTGTTCGGTAAAATATATATCAATATCATCTCCATCAAAAGTTCCTCTGGGCATAAGAAATTGTTGCAGTAAAGAAATTAATTGACCTATTATAATTTAAATTACTGTTCTAACTCAATATCATGTTTGATTATAAAGCGGTAGTTCGTTTCGACGATGATACAGCAAGCGTACCAGATAGCAGAGCTTACTACGGAACTCTTGATTTATATGATGGAGCGGGTATGGGCCACTCAGATGGAACTTCAACAATGTTTCTAAGGACAGCCAGACCTTTAACTAGAAGAGCGTTGTCCAGAGCACTCGGGGGTATTCGTATCGTTTCTTTTGCATGAGATGTTAATAAAAATAAAAAAGTCCCGGGAAGGAGAATTTCAGCCTTTATTTTCACAAATCTCATTTCAATTTGTGCTTCATCTCTGCGAAGCAGAGTGGTTCCGGCTTTTGAACTCCTAACCTATCGGTCTCAAAACCGAGCGATTGCGTCCAACAAAC
>CAZKOV010000162.1:0-1825 GCA_964554465.1 uncultured archaeon | reverse complement strand
AGGGAATATTAAAAAAATTACTTTCACGTAACTATAACGTGAATTTGTATAATATATCTGATTTTATTAATAGTAAGATAAGGAATAAACAACTCCTTATGATAATAGACGAAGCCAATGAATCGACTATAGAGACAATGGAATGGCTAAGAACAATTTCCGATCAGATAACCAACATGACACTTATTATGGCAGGTCTGCCTGTTCTTGAAAATAAAATGAAGGAAGAACTTGAAACTTTTTATAGACGAGTTGATACATCGGTAAAACTTAGCAATCTGAATAAATTGGAAACAAGGGAACTCATAAAAAGAAGAATTGAATGGGCGGGGGGCGAAGGTTTGAAACCCTTTACACCAAGAGTCATTGATTTAATTTATGAAAAAACGGGCGGATTTCCCAGAGAAATACTAAGAATGTGCAATTTATTTGTAAATGTGGCAATAGAAAGAAAAGTCACGCTGATAGATGTAGATATCGAAAATGAAGCAGAATTAGACGGTGAAATAGACCTTTCAAGAAATACCAGAAAAACCAAAATATATGAAAAAAAGCACGTATTCGAATCTATTGAGGAGATGCCCCAGAAACAGCGTGATATAATAAATATTTTAAGTTCTAACTTAAAGGGACTCACGCCAACAGAAATCGTCTTAAAAATGGATATGAAAAGCTATAAGAACAAGGATAATGCAATAAGATCAATTAATAACATACTAAGACGGATGGGAGCCGAAGGTTTGGTTATTAGGGAACGTAAAGGAAAGGCTTATAAGTACTCACTTTCCGGGAAGTTTAAGACAGCTACAGTTAAGGCTTGATGCACGACGTTTAAAAAGCTTTATACCATATAAACAATATCTATTGGGAGGTTATAATTATGGATGAGAGACTGAGGAGCAAAAAACTTGTTGGCAAGATACTTATTTCTGAAGAATCAGGAAAGAAATTCGGGACTGTCGGGGATGTCGATTTCATAACGGAATCCGGAGAACTTATAAACTTGGTTCTTGTTGAATCTACGAAGCACACCGCTGATTTAAGCCTTCGTGAAGATGAGAAAGGAAGAGTTTTAGTTCCGTTTTCGGCCGTTAAATCGGTAGGCGATTTCATAATAGTATCCGAAAAAGATATTATTTAAACCGCGTAGCGGTTATTTATTCTATTTTTCCAATTAATAAAGATGGGCAGAGGTTTCTATAAAAATACAATCAACAATGTTATCAAAATATTTACAGTTCTTAAGAAAGCGGAAGAAGAAAACGAGACAATGACCATATCAAAGATAGCATCACTTACGGGTATTCATAAATGGAGCGTTTCACGTACTATAGATATATACATGTCTCCTTTCGTCGAAGTGATAATACCGGAACACCTTGAGGATGTAGGATTACAGCTCAAAATAGTAAGACTAAAAGATTCAGACACAAAACTTGAAAAGATTTCAAATTACCTTAAAATGTCAAAAAAAATAAGAAACGAATAATGTTAATCTGTAATACCTTCAGCCGTGACACGGAAAATGGTCTCCCCGTCAGGGAGTGAAGGCGCGTCCACAAGTTTCGCTATCCTCTTATCCGCCTTGCTTTTTCTTAAATAAAGCCTGAACGTCGATCCGTGCCCTATGATATTCCCGCCTATGGGGGACGTTGGATCCCCAAATAATATAGCAGGATTTGCCATTACTTGGTTTGTAATGTAAACAGCAAGATTATGAACATCAGCTAATTTTTTCAATTCGCTTAAATGTCTGTTAAGTTTTTGCTGTCTATTGGCAAGCGTCCCTCTTCCTGTATATTCTGAACGGAATGCCCCTGTAACG
>CAZKOV010000161.1:0-1828 GCA_964554465.1 uncultured archaeon | reverse complement strand
GTTAATAGAAAATAAAAAAGAAAAGACAGAGGGAGGAGATGAGTAGGATGAGGACGATGAAGTTGATATTGAGGAAATGGAAAAAGAAACGTATAGAGTTGTTGAAATGGTTAAAAAGCGGATAGATGATGAGAACAAATTAAAGGAGAAAGATGAATGAAGAGTAAATTAAGAATAAGCAAGTTTGCGATAACATACAGGCATTTTTATTTATGGGTAAATCCTTTCGGAAAAGAAACGTACATGTGGAGAGGAATGTGGCTGAATATAAGGCTGATATATTGCTTTGTAAAAGCCAATATTAGAAATTTATATAGATGGTTGTTCCACAAAAAACTTAGGCCATTAACTGATGAAGAGAAACTTAAAGTGGCAAAAATGTTTAAAGAACTTTTAGATGATATTGCGCCAATGATAAATACAATTCATGCTAAAGAAGAATACAAGAAAATAAAAGAACAATGGGAAGAATACAGAAAGGACGAAAATAAATGACGTTGCTGTAAGGAGGCGTTTAATATGGGTGAGGTATTTATAGTAGTTTTCCCTGCAGGTGAAGGGTATCACATACACAGGGTATTTAAGAGTGAGTATAGGGCAAAGGAATATCTACGCAAGAAACGGGAGTTTGAACTGCGTGACAAGTGGGTAACCGCTGAAATAATAAAAATGGCTGTCGAGTGAGGAGATTATAATGAAAGTATTTTCTATGTTTACGGGCGCGTGTGGTTTTGAATTGGGATTCCCTGAATCGTGGGAAACAATAGGATTCAGTGAAATAGATAAATACGCTTCAATGGTTGAAAAATATCATTACCCGGAGGTAAAAAATTATGGCAACGCAAGGGAACTTATTCCCGAACAATTACCCTACTTTGACATTCTCACTGCTGGCTTCCCATGTCAATCTTTTTCAATTGCTGGCAAACGGGGCGGACTTGAAGATAGTCGGGGCACTTTATTCTATGAAATCGCGAGGGTTGTCCGGGTTAAAAGACCTGAATTTTTGCTCCTGGAAAATGTCCGAGGACTTCTGTCAGACGATAGAGGGCGAACCTTTGGACTTATCCTCTCAACCTTTTCTGAATTGGGGTATATATGTGAATGGCAGGTACTTAACAGCAAGGATTTCGGAGTTCCGCAAAACCGGGAACGTGTGTTCATTGTCGGACATTCTGGAGAAGGATGTAGACAAACGGTATTTCCTATCGGAGAAAATGATAAAGAAAATAATGACATACAAGGACAATACACAAATTCTCTTAAAACCAGAGATTCCGGAACAGAACTCCAAAGGAGCTATGTTATTGAAAGTGAACAGCCGGCACAAAAAATAAACGTATTAAACAGGCGTAGAACAGAAGAAGGGAAAAAAGCCAGACGGGAAGCAAAAAAACAAGGAAAAGATACTACACTATTTCAAGCTAAGGAAATATATACAGAAGAAAAAGATATTATGAATCCTATAACTACAGGAATAAACGTAGAAAATTTAATACAATCAACCCTTACCGAGGCAACAGGCAACAGGGCGGGAAGCAGTAAGGAATATAAAAGGCACGTTGAAAATGTTGAAAAAGCAAGCGGACAGATCAGGCGGCTTACACCTCTTGAATGTGAGCGCCTTATGTCCTGGCCCGATAACTGGACCAAGTACGGGATCAATGACAAAGGGGAAAAGGTTGAAATATCTGACACACAAAGATATAAGATGTGCGGCAATGGGGTTGTAAGCAGGGTTGTAAATGAAATATGTAAGGGAATAGACAGGGTAAGAGGCTAACCAGATGAAGTTATTTAAATAAGTCCTGCCTTAATAATCATTTTG
>CAZKOV010000160.1:0-1849 GCA_964554465.1 uncultured archaeon | reverse complement strand
ATAAAAGGAATTTCGATAAAATAAGGATAAAGTTCAATGAATTCAAAAGTGAAAATAAGTGGAAATACGAAGGATTTGCAATGCTCATAGAAGAAATGATTCTTGAAAAACTCGGTTTTGAAGAAGAGCAGAACATCCTGAGGTACCATCTTTTCAGTGGGAATCACGAATATGCTGATTTTTATCTTGAAGTGAGAAAAATTCATGATATGAACGGGTTCAACGGCTTGCTGAAATTCCTAGGATTCGGTGATTAGATGAAACATATGATAAACACGGAGCTGTTCGTGATACCCGACGGGGAGAGATATCTCATCTATTCTCCGCTGCAAAGGTTCGTTTTTGAGGCCAATGAAGGGACGCTTTCGCTTCTCGCCGCGATCAAGAGAGGCGAGGAGATACGGGAAGACGCCGGAACGAAGAAAACCATGGAATTTCTGATCAAGAACAAGATAGTGGACGGTCCCGAGGAAAAAACCCTTCCGCCCAAAAAGATCGAAAGGTTCGAGCCGACATATGTTACTATATTCCCCACTTCTGACTGCAACCTCAGGTGCGTTTACTGCTATGCAGGCGCTGGCGAGAATCCAAAGAAGATAAAATGGGAGGTAGCCAAGGCTGCAATAGACATTGTATTTGAAAATGCAGAAAAGCTCGGTAAAAAGGAAATCAGAATTAGCTTTCACGGCGGTGGCGAACCTGCTGTCGCATGTGACATAGTAACGAAATCCGTTGAATATGCACAAAAGATAGCGAAGGAAAGGAACCTAAAACTTAATACACATCTAGCAACAAACGCCGTTCTGAGTGACAGTCAGATGAGTTGGATAATAAATAATATTAGCAGGGTCAACATATCACTGGATGGTCCTAAGGATATACATGATACCCAGAGGATGACACCCGAAGGGAAAGGCAGCTTTGACATAGTAATGAAAAACATCAGGAAATTCGAAAAGGCCAATTATCCTTATGGTGTAAGAACAACCATAACAGACAACAGCGTAAGGCGCATGGCTGAAATGGTCGATTTCTTTCACGAAAACACAAACCTGAAATCACTTCATTTTGAGCAGCTCTTTGAGTGCGGAAGATGCATGAAAACCAAATGGTCAGCACCTGATCCTAATGTTTTTGTTAAGAATTTCATAAAGGCCGTTGAAAGAGCTGAAAAATATGGAATAGAGATTTACAATTCAGGAAGCAGGATAGAAACCATAACAGACAGCTTCTGCGGAGCCAGCAGGGACAGCTTCTGCCCAACGCCGGATGGCTTCGTCACATCATGTTTTGAGGTGAGCTCGCCAAGCGACCCGAGGTCAGCGACGTTCTTCTATGGGAAATACAACGAGAAGACCAAGAAGTTCGACTTTGATATAAAAAAACTACAGAAGCTTCAGGAAAGAAGGGTACAGAATATCAAGAAGTGTCAGGGCTGCTTCCTAAAATGGCATTGCTGCGGCGACTGCCCCGCAAAGGTTCTTTCATCAACAGGAGATATGTTCGAACCTGACGAAACTAGGTGCAAAGTTAACAGGGAAATAACCAAGTACTACATAAAGAAGCTTCTCAAAGACGGGAAAGTAATCAAAAGGAGACTAAAGGCAGAAGTTCTTGAGTGCTAATCCCACCTGTGGGAAAGTTTAAAAAGCTAATATATAAAATTAAACTATGTCGTCTGAGAATCCGGGGGACTTCCGTCTCAAGAAGAAATACACCGGCAAAGACCTCAAGTACATAGCTCCACATATTTACCGCGCCCGGAAGCTTTCCGGCGACTACAATACCAGCATGTTCGACGACAACATGGACTGCACCTGCGACTGCGTTATACAGTGGGTTTGCGACT
>CAZKOV010000159.1:0-1857 GCA_964554465.1 uncultured archaeon | reverse complement strand
CCTGGAAATCAATGACAAAAGCGGACTGATCGTTCACAGTATCGAGAAATGAAAAATGTGATGAAATGGTCTTCAAGCCACCTCCAGCAATCCTCCAGAGAGTAATGAAGTTCAAGGCTATGCAGCATAAAGACGGCAAGTTTTTGCTCTGGGGAATACCATCCATAATATCCGAGATGTACACATTCGTGTATTTACAAAGGCTGCTTGAGAATGAACTGGGTAATAAGAAAGCTGCAAGCATCCTTTACAGCATGGGTTATCTGCAGGCAGAAAATGGCATCAGGATGGTATCGGACAGGTTCGGGTATGCGAAAACCATAAAAGACAAGAGGAAGCTTATGGAATTCAATACAGGCCAGTGTGAAATGGTTGGAATGGGATCTGTTAAATGTATAATGACCGATTTCAAAAATGAGATCTTTATAATAAGAGGTGAATCCACCGTTGCACATGAGTATAAAAGATTTTTCGGCATCCAAAAAAACCAGGTGGATCACATTTTAAGGGGGGCTATCGGGGCATTGGTAGATCTGTTAATAAATAAAAAATGTTTATGCGTAGAGACGAAGTGTCTGGCAACCGGAAAACAATATTGCGAGTTCTTGGTAAAACCTTTAGATAAGTGGGACAACAAAGATCCTCTTTTCAAATCCCAGCAGATAGAGAGGGTTAAAAACATGAAAGAATTGGGTGCGAAGATAGAGCCATATCTCGCTTCACCGAAATAACTACTCACCAGTTTCGTCAACGAATAGATTAAGTTTGAAATTCTTACCCCTCAATTCACCAGGCTTGTATATCTCCACTTCGGGATCATGCATCTCCCCTGAGTTTAATAGGTAGGCCATCTGATCGTTTGACATGAACGCAGATATTGCGGAGTTCCTTATCTTTTTAGGATCTTGTCCTGGCGGGGCTTCCAATCTTATTAATGGCAGATCTTTCATCTCCTTTCTCTGTTTGGCTAACTGTATTCCTACCACAACCACACCATCTTTTCTCATGTATTTTGGCATCTTTTCTATTTCCGATATTGGTAGAAGGCCACCACCGATTAAAGCATCTTTGAACCTCCTTATACTGTCGAAGACAGGAGTGAATTTGCTATGCCCTTCGTAAGGAGACTCTCCGAGATATCTTACCTCATCACCCACAACATATCTTACCACGGGTGACGAGTCCATATCAAGTGGCGTAACCAGAAATTTTCCCGTTTCCCCCTCTTTAACCTGGTTAAAATCGTCATTTACGATTTCAACTATCTGTCTGTCAGAGAATGCATAGTATGGTCCCTTCTCCTCCAGCTGGGTTCCTATCACCATGGCCTCTGAGCTGGCGTAGAAAAGTGTATATTTATCGAGACCCAAAGACTCTTTAACGAAGGCGTGGTCTGCATCAAGAAGCCCGCTGCCTCCAGCAGAAATTTTTTTCAATTTTATTTTATCCGTCAATCCCTTTTCTGCAACTATGCTTGCCAGTGCATTGTAGAATGGCGGGCCCGACAAAGAATATTCCACACCACTTTTTATCATGTTATTCATGTGTTCCACCAGTGGCGTCTGGGTACTCTCATCGATACAATTACCGCCAAGATCTTTATAGCGTATTATAGCCTCATGACTTGCCCATACGTCTTTGTCTCCAGGTATCCAGTGCATAACGATGTATGCGGGTTTATCAGGATCGATGCCTGCCATTATTATGGTTCTTGCGAAAAGCTTCCCGCCCATTTCCATACTTGCTCTGTCAGAATATGGTATCAAAAAGGGGCTTCCCGTCGAGCCACTGGTCTCTATATTCTTTCTAATCTCCTCCTTTGGCACAGAAGGATTCTCATGTATCCTTACTCTCTCG
>CAZKOV010000158.1:0-1862 GCA_964554465.1 uncultured archaeon | reverse complement strand
TTCCGAATTCTATGCAGACATAACCAATAACCGCCGAAATGACCAAAATAATCAACACCATTGTTGTTATGTTCTGGTTGACTTTGAAGCAATATCCGAATTCTACTGCTCCCACAGCAAACCCGAAGATCAAACCACTAATCGGAAGCACATACCACAGGTTCCAGTGTAAGTTTTCGTTTAATACCGGCACACAACCTAAAACGATTCCTATCACAATCGCCAGTAAAGCTGAAGGAATTACTTTTGTTAGCATAGGCCCACTTCCTTTCCCATCGATTTTATTTCGTTTTCCGCATGTGTGAGTTTAATCCGCGTTAATCTGTGAAATCTGTGGTTAATATTATCCCTCCAATTTTCGCCAAAGACAAGGAGATTTCCCTGAAGGGGAAATAAAGCAGGAGAACAGTCGAGCAGTTAAAAATCCACCATTTGCAGTAAGATCAACTAACCAATATTACATTCGGGTCTCTTTCTTCAATCTCGTCAAGATATGAACCGGCCAGCCATTCGTAATGCTCAAGACCAATTCGGTTGGCAAACCTGTAGGCAGGAGGATCCGTTATAATGGCATCAAGATTTTCCGGATGTAAAATGCTCTCCAGTTCTTCTTCACATGTCTTATACGTAAGCAGAGATACGATTTCTGCCTGATTCAAGTCCGAGTCGTTGATTGCAAGTTCTGTATCCCATCCACATTCGTATTTACAAATGACATTATTATCGCGGTATAGGGCGAATTGCCAGCCGTGGTCTTCGGCATAAAGGTAATGAAGAAGAAGTCCCCGGTTTGCAGCAACCATCTTGTCAACGGCCTCGTACATTTCGGTCTCAGGAACAATCGTCACCCAGCCACGCACAGGAGAAAAAATTGCGCCGGTTAGGCCCGCTTTCCTTAAAAGGTTTTCACCATCCTGCTGGCTGTCCGATTTTAGATGGAAACTTTCGCTAAACTCGCTCATAAAATTCCTCCTAATTTTCCCGCACTTAATAATGATTATACTATTCAATGTTAAACTAATACTACCTCATCTCGCTGCTGGTCATTATAATCTCATCGCCAAAGGCAATTCCGCAATTTTTATCTCTCTTACATATAATCCGTGTCAATCCGCATTAATCTGCGGTTAAATTTTGTCGTTAGTCGTTGGTTTTTTAATAACTTTAATCTGCTTTAATCTGTGTAAACCTGTATTTAATACTACTCCAATTTCCGCCAAAGACAAGAAAAAACAGATGACAGATGACCGAAAACAGAGGATAGAAATTTGCGTTTCTTCGTGTCCTTCTTTCCTTCGTGGTGAAAAAATCTGCACAAATCCCTTTGATGAAAAAAGAAGAGTTAATTCAGCTTTGACGCACGCCTGAAGGGCAGTGGATGAAGGGTTCAAAGCTCGATGAAGCTCGCTTCAGGAGAGCTTGACACTGAATACACCTAGGCCGTCGCAGACGTCCGCACCAAAGCTCTTAGTGCCTTCGTGTCTTAGTGGCTAATTTCTCTGTGCTCTCTGTGGCTTAATAAATAGTCAGTCATTTTTTAATAAATCCTGTCTATCCAGTTATCCTGTCAAAACCTCTGCGCTCTCTGCGTTCTCCGCGGTGAAAATAACCAGTGTTCATTCGTGTCCATTCGTGGTTAAATTCGCCGTTAGTCTGAAGTCTTGCGTCTGACGTCTGTGGTCCAATCTAATTCGTGTCTGAAATATCAGTGCTCGTCCGTGTTTCAGTCAGTGTCTCTCCGTGTCTAAAAAACGACCTCTTTTCCCTTGATTTCTGTTCAAAATATGGTATAATACCCCCGTTGTTCGATAAAATGTAAACTTAGGCAGCCTGAAAAATGAGGGTTACCTCAAAAACCATGA
>CAZKOV010000157.1:0-1863 GCA_964554465.1 uncultured archaeon | reverse complement strand
CATCTAGGAAAACGCTGTAAAGGCAGAACACCCAATCAAACATTTATCGAGGGGAAAAACTTTTTAACGAAAAGAATGTGGAGAAACGGTTAGCTGCTTAACCCGTATTGACAGCCCAGAGGGATCTGGCCACTGTCAAGTTAAGTTCTGTTCAGGACATATGATTTGATGAGGGGACCAGTTCCAGGAATCCGCTGGGAGTGCTGTAGCTTTGACCCTTTCGAAATTTACGGCGCCATCGATAGAACTGGGAAAGCTTGATGTCGTGGTTGTGGCAGAAGGCTGATGCACTCAGCCCGATCCTGGCTTACTCATCCACAAGTCCCCGCCAGTAGGATCTTCTTTCTTCTCTGGTCATCGTTTATCCTCTTTTCGGCGATCATCAAATGGTTCCATACCACCGATCAATAACAATCCTCCCATTTTCAATTGGGAGACAAGTTAACCCATACGACCAGACGTTAAAAGGTGAGTTCCTCCGACGGTTTCATTAAGGGCTACACCGGTGGGAAGGAATAACTTATTGAATGTTCAACTAATATAGGATTTCCCAAAAATCGATTTTTTTACTGCCCACAGCCTTCAAGGGTTCATTATATTTGGCTCACAGCAGGTCATTTTAAAAAATCATCCAGAGGATCCTCAATCATTTCCTTTATGATGAGTCTTTTTGCGACATTTTTGTCATTTATATGTACTTTATGTGTTATGTATCTTGCCAGCAGATATTCAAATGGAAGCCAGGTTACGTGACCAATAGGGATGATATATCTTTCTGTTCCTGCCATCTCTTTATATAGCAGTCTTCGGCTCTGAAACGGTAATGAATGATCAAATAGAGCATCTATGAAGGCAGTTTTTGATTTATCCAATAGATGGGCATAGGAGAGAGGGTCTATTCGGAAGAGCGGATGGATTTCTTCATTGTTCAATATTTCATGGAGAGACATCTTTTTGACAGAGGGAAGTTGTTCCTCATAGATCCTGTACAGCCTTTTTTTGTCATGTAGGCAGTATTCGTTTTTGAACCCGTCCTGAATAATTTTCCTGACAAAACGGGTAGCCCTGGATTCAAATAGTATCTTGGGAAGATGACCTCCGATTGTCATGAGAATGGTCTGGTAGACCCTCGTATCCAGCACAGAAACTATCGCAGAAAGCATTCCGCCAAGACAATATCCTAAAAGACAGTTGTTTTTCTTCCAAAGTTTCTTCTGATCAAGAAAGTCTATTATTGAAAGTGTATCAACTACCGCATGTTCCCAGAATTTGTACATGCGAGGAATATGAGGATGCAAATAGCTCACGCCACTGGCAGAGCCATTTTCTACTCTGGTATAAATTCCCGGAAGTATTAGAACAGAAGTATTTATGCCTGCGGACGAAAGCTGTTTACCCATCCAAAGTAAAAACTTAATGTTTGAACTGCCTAAACCATGTAATATCATTAATGAAGCCCGTATCTCTGACTTCGGCTGAAAATTGTACAGTTCAACGGTCTCGGTGCCCGGTTCAGGTTTCTCATACAATGTTGGAAAACGTATATAGCCGCACCTGTAATGTTTACCTTTGAAGATGCATCCTTAATTGGAGATAATAGGTTTTTCCTATATGAAAAATCGATTTTCATTCTTGATAACTATCCCAATGCCTAAAAATAGCGTTCAAACGGTTGATATCCTGCGATCAGCATGACGAAAAAGTAACATTTCTAGTTAACAAGTCTTTTCATAAACCTGACCGTCTCTTCAAGTATTCTTATTGTCTGAAAATCTTTTAAATGAGTCTCAAAGCCATGTCCGCCTTCTTTATGGAGAAGAAATCTGCAAGGTATGTTTTTGGACTTAAGTTTGCTGATAAGGT
>CAZKOV010000156.1:0-1869 GCA_964554465.1 uncultured archaeon | reverse complement strand
CCCAGTTCGGTTCATCCCTTAACCCGTTCTATTCCAGCGCCCAGTTCACCTTCCTGGGAGACGAGAACTTCATAATACTTATAGGCGCTATAATAGTATTAGTAATGATCTACTATGCCTTCAAGAAAGTTAAATAGAAATTATCATGCTGCCTTTTTCTTGCCCTGCTGCATGACCTCTTCTGGTATGTAATAATACTTCAGCGTCTTGACGCATTTCTCGAATCTCGGGATTATCTCTGCATCCTTTGCCTCTGCAAGCTTTAGATATATACCGTTTATAAGTTTTGTCACATCCGTGGAAGGGTCCAGCATCTGGTACATGGCGATAGCCCCCTCGACGACCTCCTTGTAGGTCTCCTGGATCTTCTGGAAGGTCCCCTGGAGCTCCTGCTGGGACCCGATTGATCCTGAAAGTATCTGCTTCACCAGCTTGTTCAGACTGGATGCCTTTTTCAGGTGCGAACTTGCGGATTTCAGGCTGGATTTGTATTTAGAATGGGCATCTTTCGCCTCCTTTGCCTGCTCCCCTCCGATTCCTTCAATAAGACCGTCGAGGCCGGAATAAAGAGAATCAAGGTTGCCTGAAAGGGTACCGTACCCCTTCATGGCCTTGGCTGAATAAGACTTCATGGTTTTCAGATAATCCATGATTTGCTCTTCACTGACCTGACGTTTTTCCGCCATCCAAACACCCTATATAATAAATTATTACTTTATAGTAGTTATCAGGGTTTATAAAGGTTTCGCACGCTCATTTTTGGCTCTTTTTTCTCTGAAATCATATCTTTTATTGAAGAATGGATACTAAGTTTTTTATTAACGATTTTTCGATAGATGTCGCATGTATAAATAACCGATTATTACCGTAATGATTAACTTTATAAGAGGGATTTGGCCAATGCTTATAAAGGTATACACGTCATATTATTAATATGGCTGGCGGATTTGAAACGTTGATAAGCAACATGCAGAGCATGGGGTTTTTCCAGTTTCTGTTTCCGTTTCTGCTGGCGCTCGCAATCATATACGGACTGATGTCTTTTGCCCTGAAGGAGCAGATACCCAAGTCAGCGAGGGGAGTGATTTCGCTCATCGTCGCGTTCTTCGTGATGCTTTATTCATCTTGGAACACGATGATCGTGCAGTTCTTCGCCAACATCTCCGGTCAGTGGCTAATAGTGGCTTCGGGAATACTGTTCATCCTGATACTCCTCGGGCTTACCGGCTTCAAGGCCGAGAAGCTCTTCGAGAAGGGATGGGCAAAGTGGGCAACGGTCCTGGTCATCGTCTTCATAGGAGCGCTCATCTTCTTCGGTGCAGGTGGAGGAATGTTCTTCAACCTTCCGTTGACATCTGACTTCTGGACCATAATCTTCTTCGTGATAATACTCGCGATAGTCGTGTTCTGGTTCGGACAGGGAGAAGAGAAAAGCAGCGGAGGCGGCGGAGAGAAGACTGAGTAGCCCTTTTTTATTCCCCCTTTCTTAATTTTATTAAATGAAGGTAGCCGGAAGAAGGTCCCACAGGAAGCCCGAGAACTGGATAAGGATCGCGAAGGAAAGGATATCCATACTCATTTCCCTTGCTGAAAAGGAGAAGAACGGGCACCCGGAAAGGAGCAGGAGATACGTGGAACTCGCCCGGAAGATCGGGATGCGCTACAACGTCAGGCTTGGGAAGGAGAACAAGCGGAAGTTCTGTTCTGAATGCAACGCCTTCTTCGTCCACGGGAAGAATTGCATGGTCCGGACAGTGAAGGAGAAACAGTCCGTCGTTTTCAGATGCCTCGGTTGCGGCCACGAGCAGGCTTATCCCTACGTCAGGGAAAAGAGGGAAAATAAGAATATAAAGAAAGAAAAATGACAAG
>CAZKOV010000155.1:0-1874 GCA_964554465.1 uncultured archaeon | reverse complement strand
AAGGTTAAGGCCCACTTAGCTCTGGAGATGACTTCCTTATACTCTTCATAAGTAAGGTTTTGTATGATCATAGTTTTAAGTTGAGGAAGTTGCGCCGTTACCATATCTAAAATTTTTGCCTTCATCGGGTTGTGGTCTGGAGATATTATCATAAGATTTTCTTTTTCACTAAATTCCTTTTGAGTATATTTCTTAGGACTTAGATACCAAGATAGGAAATGTATGGAACATCCCAGTTTTTTTCTCATTTCAGGTGTGGAATCTCTTTCATATGCTGTTGTGCATGAAAGTAGCCCTAATCGCTTGAGTTTCGCAACAGCGGCAAGGTCTTTTCGGGAAAATGCTTCTATGTTCTGGAGCATTATGTTGATACGCACTTCATCGATTTTCCTCAGTTTCAAGTAGTCGAAGTATGTGATGTTAGTTAAGAAATGATTGACGTAACATTCCGGGATATTTATCATTATGCTTTTCAAGTTCTTAAAATAAAGCAGAACGTCTGAGAAATTATGGAGGTAACTCCTGTTTTCGAACTTCGTATACTTCAGCAATCGTGGGTGTCCAGGAATTACGCATAAAATGGCTTTAGCTTTATGTAAAGGCTCAAGTTTCTTTGTTTCTTCATAAATAGAATGGATCGACAGAATTCCACCCTGAACTGTGTCGAAGCCTGGAGTCAAAAAAATTATTAGCTTGTTGCATTTTGAATTATACTTTTTCAATAACATGTTTTGGATTTTGCGGATTCTAATTGTCTTCAAATTTGTTGAAAGCGATTTAGGTCCAACTCTTTTAAATCCATTGAAGAGAAAATGCAATTCCATTATTCTCACCTATTGTCAAAACATTGATTTGGTATCGTTTATCGATTAGTGCTTAGCATCAAAGTACGAATACGGTGTCAAAATCTATCATCGCTTAATTATTCTTCAAACTATAAGTGCAATCCAACTAAAAGCTATAATAATATTTCTCGCAATACTCCTTAAGCGTTCTGTTTTTAGGCTTCTTGAGATTCTGCTATGGATAAAGAAATAGCTCACATCATTTTGCCAGACAATGTATGCGAATCCTAGAATTAAGGCGTTCTCGGTTCAATTCTCAATGAGACTTTGCTTTTAATGCTTCAGTTATTGTTTGAAATTCCTGATCTGTCATAAATGGATAGATTGGAAGAGAAAGAATCTTTGAATACAGATCCTCTGCAACTGGAAAATCTCCTTTTTTGTATTTTGTAGTATTTTTGTAATATGAAAAATAATGTAGCGGTGGATAATGAACTCCAGTTATAATACCCTTTTGTTTGAGATAGCGATACAGTTTATCTCTTCCGATAGGGTACTGCTTTTCAATTTTAACCACCAAGAGATGATAAACGCTCTTAGATAGTTTTTCAGAGTCTGGTTTGTGAAGCATTTCAATGCCGTCAATCTTTTCCAACTCTTCAGCGTATTTTTTTGCTATTTCTCGTCTAGATTGTGTAATAATCTCGAGTTTTTCCATTTGTTTTAGTCCTATAGCAGCTTCAATCTCACTCATTCTAAAATTGAATCCCAAATCACGAACATCGTAACGCCAATCGCCGAACTTTTCCTTCGGAGTTTTATTTTGACCATGATTTCTCACGAGACGTGCATTGTTTTTAATTTCTTCACTATTAGTGATCAGCATTCCCCCTTCTCCTGTGGTCAAGTTTTTGGTAGCATAGAAACTGAAACAACTAGCATCGCCAAAACTACCAACTCTTCTATCTCCAAACTCTGCACCGATGGATTGGGCACAGTCCTCTATGATTTTTATGTTATACTTTTTAGATAGGCGAATAATCTCCCCTATGTTACAAGGTAAACCATACAAATGAACTCCAATAACCC
>CAZKOV010000154.1:0-1898 GCA_964554465.1 uncultured archaeon | reverse complement strand
CTCATAAATTTATTATACTCTCAATGGAGAGAGATATGGGCTTATTTCTAAATCGCGGTATGTAGTTTTTCAGTTGATACAAATTGAAAAGAACCATGATAGCTTAGAAAAAGAAACCCATTTCAGTCTCCTTTAGGAGAATAATTAATTAATTCAAAGTTTTCAAGTTTTTCAAGTTTTTCGTTATGCGTATACATATAACCCTTCCCATGGAAAAATTGCTTAGTTGTTGTATACGTTGTATATAGATAAGGGTATATGAAAAAGGCGTGATTGATACCTTTATGGATTATATACATACATACAGCTTCTATGGAAAAACGCCTTAGTTGTTGTATAGGAAGTAAATACATAAAGATACATGAAAAAAGCCAAACCCTTAACCTATTTAGTATTACATGCCTAATACCTAATAGATGGTTAGCTTTCGGGAGAGAAGCTCAGAAAAAGGCTATTGAGCATATCCTATTAATTAACAAAAGAGAAAGGATTTCGGATTTCTTTTACTGTGCCTATTAATTAATCTAAACAGAAGGGTAACGGTTAACCATGTACGCAGTATTAAAGCAGCCTATATTTCCGTTTTATCGCAATCTCTTTTTTTAAGAAATTAGGATCGCTTTCATTCAGCATCATAATCTCGGTTAAAGCAGCATCTTCACGCTCAAGCCTAAGAATATTTCTCTCCGTCTGTTCATATCTCAGACGTTCTCTCTCAATCCCCGCGAGACGCCAACGCTCAAAAAAACCTGCGCTCATCTTGAAGTTACGACTTACATTTTGGGCTTTATATTTGAGGGTAATTGTTTTTACAGGAGTTTTGTCAGCTCTAACTAAGTAAGGCTTTAACCTCTCCATAGCCACATTGTAGTTTGCTGTTTCAGGATAAGTAATTCCTATTTTGCCATTTGTGGTTATTTGAACCGTGAAATCCTTTAGACCTTTAAAGTGAAAAGTGAGTCTTCCGCGGTTATCGCCGCTTTGATCTCCTATGAAATCTTTTGATTTTAGTAGCTTTTCTTTTGTTGCTGCATATCCTAAGTCTGTTTCAAACCACGTTTGAGCTTTCATTATGTCCGAAAATAAGGGGTACTCAAGACCCCCTTATATAATAATCGGACATGGAGAAATCAAAATGAAAAACACTAGAATAACCATCCGAGTAGAGCCAGAGGAAAGGGAAAAACTCGACAGGCTAAAATCTGAAGGAAAAATTAGAAACCTAACGGAACCAATCTATCGAGCTTTAAAAGAATTTCTAAAAGACGCATAATGGAGACTTGATGATGCCCCAAAGTGAAAAAACAGAAATAATGAAGAAAATACTGACATGGTTGCTTTCTCTGGAAAACACAAAAATCAATGGTGCCACAACATCTCAAGCGCAACATCATATTGAGTGGGAGATCTGCGAAGGCGGAGCAACACAAAACACCTGTAAGAAATACCTCGAGGATCTTCATAAAGGCGGTCTCATTGAATACAAACATCCATTTTGGAGAATAAGCAAGTTTGGAAAAGAGTGGCTGGAAAGACACGGCGCATGATTCATCAACCTCAGTCTCTTTATATGCAGAAAATATTGTTAGAAAATTGGTTACAGAACTCACCATATCTCTCTGTAAATGCACATACATATACACAGAGAACGTCTCTGAGTTGGGGCTAATGCCTAACTGTCCTGAGTGTGGATCAAATCTTTTTTACAAAGACGGTTTGCGCTACACGAAGGAAGGGCAAATACAGCGTTACCTATGTCGAGACTGTGGTTATCGCTTTTCGGAAAATTCATATAAGGCATGTCAGACAAATAGCAATCACCAATTATGCGCTATCTTAGAAGAGGCGAAAAAATTGGAAACTGCAACCGAAACAAAGACGGTTGCGGGAGAAAAAGG
>CAZKOV010000153.1:0-1907 GCA_964554465.1 uncultured archaeon | reverse complement strand
TTGTGGCTGTCTCCTTCCCTTATCTTTATTTTGAAGACTTCCCGTTTTGCAATGAACCTGTAGAACTTGAATATGAAAATCGAATATATTATCATACCAATAGCGAACATCACCAGAGGCTCCAGTACGGTTGTAGCATTCTCTATTGACAATCCTGTCAATTGTCCGCTTATTGTGGAAAAGGTTTCTATGACGTTCATAGTGATATATTTGCAATGGAGCTATTTTAACTTTTTAATATTTTTTAAACTTTCCGGTTCAATCTCTTCTTATGATTTGTTTAGGAATAGAATCAACTGCGCATACATTTGGTGTCGGAATTTCTGATGACAAGGGTAAAATCCTCTCTGATGAAAAAGATACTTACAAATCCAAGGAAGGCTGGGGCATCATTCCCGTTGAATCAGCCGAACATCACAAAAATGTCGCAGATTCAGTAATCCGGAAAGCTTTGACTTCCGCATCACTTGAAATGAAAGATATAGATCTCATTTCATTCTCACAGGGACCGGGTCTTGCACCATGTCTTTATGCTGGATTAAACACTACGATGGAATTATCCAAAAAATACGAAATTCCCTATATCGGGATTAACCATTGCGTGGCTCATATAGAAATAGGCAAGATTTATGCGAAGCAGGAAGATCCTGTCGTGGTTTTCACGTCAGGCGCTAACACCCAGATAATTTCTTTTAACAACGGAAAATACAGGATTTTCGGGGAGACCATGGACGTCGGACTGGGAAACGCTCTTGATAAATTCGGCAGAAATGCCGGTATAGGTTTTCCCGCAGGCCCGAAAATAGAAGAGTTAGGCAGAAAAGGTAAATGGATCGAACTTCCTTATGTGGTCAAAGGAATGGATTTATCTTTTTCGGGCATCGTGACCGAGGCATCCAAAAGGTTGGAAAAAGGTGAAAAAATGGAAAACGTCTGCTTTTCCATACAGGAATCAATGTTCTCTATGCTCACTGAAGTCACCGAGAGGGCCGTGGCTCATCTTGGAAAGGAAGAAGTCATGCTTACGGGAGGCGTCGCCGCTAACAGGTTTTTGCAGGAAAAGCTCAGGATAATGTCAGAGGAACGTGGTGCAACATTCTCGGTAGTTCCCATGAATCTTGCAGGGGATAATGGTGCGATGATCGCCTGGACAGGCATACTTGCATACAAATCGGGATATAAGTCAGAACCGGGTAGGATTCTTCCCAGATGGAGAACTGATGATATGGATATCCCGTGGATGGGAAAACTAATTAGAAAATGAGTAATTCAGTAAAACTGTCCTGCCTAAGATCGTCATGATTTTCCCGTAAGTTCTGGGAAGGGCATATCTTAAATTTCTGCTGAACTGTGGTCTAAGGAGTTTGTCGTTTATAATAGCATCTACCTTTCCTCTGAAAACGAATTCATATGCCGGGTCTGAACCTTCTTTTTTAGTAAGGGGATTTCCACCATTATAGGAAAGTTTAATTAAATCCGGATTTTCCCTGATTAAAGACTCCATAATTGAGGCTGTTTTGCTTGGACTGGAGCGAATTCTGAGTTGGTTGTCAGTCGAAGTCTGAATTTTCTCCGGATTTATTGTAACAACCGTTACAGGTAAATGATATTGTTTGTTGCCTTCCATTGTTCTATATCTGATTCTGAGAGTAGCCGTATCTTCCCTCAGTGAAATGTACGATCCCTTTGATTTCATGGAAATCTGTTTTATTACCAGAAAAAAATTTTAAAAATATGTATTGAGCCAGAAAACGTTAAAAGGGAAGTGATTTTTAATCCTTTTCTTGCCTTTCTTTCTTTGGGAAATAAAGAAAAAGATTATTTTTTCGTTTTAACGGCTACCTATTTCTTCTTTCTTTTTCCAGCTCTTTTTCTCTTCCTTCCACCTCTTTTTCCCTTGTCACTAT
>CAZKOV010000152.1:0-1916 GCA_964554465.1 uncultured archaeon | reverse complement strand
ATAAGGGTTGTTCCTGGGCAATCCTTACCAATTTTGAAAGGATAAGGATTTTTAATGCTGAGTGGAAGGGAAAATCTTTAATGGACGCTCACTTTATGACAATCGATTGCCATGAATTCATTGATAGGATTCAAGATCTGAATCTCCTTTCAAAAAACGGTTTTGTTGATGGTCTTCTAGATAAAAAAGCACAGAGATATGGGAAAGGGAAAAAGAAGATTCCGGTCGATAAGCAACTTCTTTCAGAGCTCACGGGAATAAGAGAAAAGTTATCAAAGAATATACAGAGACACAATCATCTGGAACCCCATGTCCTTGAAGAAGCCGTGCAGAGAATTCTTGACAGGCTCATCTTCATACGTTCCTGTGAAGACAGGGAAATAGAAGAATATTTATTATTAAGGAAAGTCAGATACTACAAAGACAACTGGGAAAAACTAGGTTCCAGAAAATTCATTGATATTTTAAATGAGCTTTTTCGTAAATTCGATGAGAAATATAATAGTGCTTTATTCCGGGAACATGATTGTGAAAAACTGAAAATTGATTCGGACATTCTTATCAGTTCAATAGAATCGCTTTATGAGAGCAGGGACAGGACATACAGATATGATTTTGCTATTATTGATGCGGACATACTCGGAAATATGTATGAACAATATCTAAGTTACATTCTGAAAGGGGGTACTACAAGAGTCCATCTTGAGGATGGGAGGGCTAACAAGAAATCCCAAGGTATCTATTACACGCCGACATACATAGTCGATTATATTGTATCCCATACTATAACGGAAAAATGCAAAAAACTAACTCTGGATGAGATTCTCAATCTCAAGGTTGTCGATCCTGCCTGCGGTTCAGGCTCATTTCTCATACGTGCGTTTTCAGAATTATGCAATATAATTGAAGAACGATTGAAAAAAGGTGAGAGAAGCAAAGAATGGTTAGGTTTCAAAAATTATGAGAACAGGCTAAATCTAAACCAGAAAAGACAAATAATGCTTAACTGCATTCATGGAGTGGATCTTGATGAGAAGGCGGCAGAGATAGCCCAGCTTAATCTTCTATTAAAAATACTTGAAGGGGAAACAATGGAAACACTTTCAAAGGTCAGGGATCTGAAGAAGATTCTTCCGCTCCTGACAGGAAACATAAAGATCGGAAACTCCCTGATAGACGACGAGATTGTTGCAGGAGATAAGAAATTTGACTGGAAGGAGAAATTTGACAATGTTTTTTCTGCAAAAGGGGGATTTGATGTTGTAATAGGAAATCCTCCTTATGTGTTAGTCGGGAACAAAAAAGAGAAGGACTATTTGGCAAAACGTTATTTACGTTCTTCTGGGAAGCCGGATCTGTACCGATATTTTATTGAAAAGGCACACGAAATAGTTAAAACGAGAGGTTATTTTGGTTTTATTGTTCCTAGCACCTTACTCACTATACCTGCAGCTAAAGAACTCCGTAACTATTTACTTACTGAAGGTGGTTTGATAAAAGTAATTAATTTTTGGGGTCCTGTTTTTGGTTCTTCTGTTAATACTGCAATTGTGGTGACTCAAAAAGGTACGAAAGAAAGAAATATAGAACTTATTCAAGATGAGAATAAAATTCCAAACAAGTTCTCTCTTCAAGAATCAACAAAACACAAAAGAAGTGTAAAAAGGTCATTGTGGTTAAAAACCAAAAATTTTGAATTCCAATTATCTATTTCAAAAGATAATATCAATCTCATTGAAAAAATCTTAAAGAGATCAAAACCGCTAAACTCCATAGCAGATTATTCTCTCGGAATGCAAGTTTATCACAATACTATACATACAGAGGAACAAATTAAAAAAAGAGTCTATCCTCATCTTCTAAGGCATTCTGACGCGATTGAAATTGCCCGATTCTCCTTGACACAGAGTGTGGCT
>CAZKOV010000151.1:0-1917 GCA_964554465.1 uncultured archaeon | reverse complement strand
AACTTGAAGGAGTGCTCCAGGGAATCGTCAAGAAGCTCGCGAACGGCAACTTCATCGCCAACGCCCCGGATGACGTCGTGCAGAAGGAACGGGACAAGCAGAACGATTTTACTGCCAAGTTGGAGAAACTGAAAGCTTTGCCTGATCGTTTCACATACTACCATGTCCTGAGAAGTATCCTTTTGTATCGACCAAAAGCTGTATGTAAAGTTTTTTTTGATGATTTGAAGGAACGATTAAATGAGATCGAATCACCTGATGACTTTGATAAAAGAAACTTTTGTGACTATGATGATATCGAAATATTCAAGAAGCTATTAGATTGGAATGAGGAAATCGTACTTTCCGAATCATTAAAAATAATTTTTGATCTCGTAAAGAAAACAAAATATCGAAGTAAGGTTAATTTTTATTATGATAGGGCATTTTATCTCTTTGATCAGTTTGAAAGAGATCTTTATCATCATTGGCAATTGTTGAGCATGGTACAGGAAAAATTGAAACAATTTGCAAAGAACGACAAACCGAAGTTTTTGAAATTAGTCGAAGGGTTCCAAGAAAGTTACTCTTTTACCCTAATCAAACTGTTACTTCAAGGCTATCTTACCAACCCGGCTACGTATGTGGAAGAAGGATTCAGATTGTTGTCCGCACAAGAAATGTTCGAAGAAATCACGCCAGATGAATCAGGAGGATATGAATTAAGAAAGTTAATGCATGAAATTTGGCCCCCTTTAACTCACGAACGAAAAAAAACCATTTTAGCTATGATATTATCCGTTGATCCTGATTGGGAGAAGAAGAAGCAAAAGGGGAGCCCATCGTGGAGAGGATATTCTAAATATAGACTTCTCAGTGCAATACCAAAAGATGAATTGAAAGAGTATCCACAGATTGAAAGACAATTTTATGAATTAGAGAGACGATTCGGTAAATACAAAGAAGAGCCGCCTCATGTAAGTAGGGCAGAATGGGTCGGCCCTCCCCTGCCACAAAAGGCTTATGAGAAAATGACATTGGATCAATGGATAGCATCTTTTAAGAGATATGATAATTCGACAGGATGGGATCAACCAAATAAAGAGTTCCTGAAGGGTGGTCTAGTAGAACATTCAAGGGCATTCGCAGAGCAAGTTTCGGAAAGACCGGATGAATTTTATGATTTTATCTTCGATCTCAGCAAAAAGCCTGACATTTCTATTACGTATCTTGCAGCAGGTATAGATGGGTTGGTTAAGGCTGAATATGATATAGAAAAAGTTAAAAAACTGATCAAAGCATACTGGAGATACGAAGATACAGAATTCAGACGACGGATTGTCTGGGCTCTTGAGTATATTGACAAAAAAGATACCCTTGATCTTGAATTGATCGAGATCATCGGAGAATATGGATTGAACGATCCAGATCCGTCTGAAGAATTGTGGATGGTTGATGCAGGTAGCGGAACTCCATATTATGGAGGAGATCCTCTGCAATTTGGAATAAATACCGTTAGGGGTTCTGCGGTCCAAACTTTGGCTGTTCATGGATATAAGACTTCCTATCCAGAAAAGGTTTTTAAAATCATGGAGAAAGTTACAGACGATCCTTCTGTTACGGTACGATGTTGTTTGATAAAGTTCTTGCACGGAATGTTAAAATGGGATCGACAAAAGACCTATGATTTATTTATGAGACTGACTAATGACAAACATCCACAAACAATTAAATATGGACTTGAATGCCTTTACTATTTAATGACACGAGATAACTTCCATAACCTTATTCCACATTTGAAAGCCTCAATGGGAATTGATGAAAATTACGGCTATCACCATGTAGGCGAACATGTGGGGCGTATTTTACTGATTGCTTATTTGAGAAAGTATCCTAATAGCAGAGATCTATTAGAAGAGGGCTTACAAACGTCTGATA
>CAZKOV010000150.1:0-1962 GCA_964554465.1 uncultured archaeon | reverse complement strand
GGCGCCTGTCGCGCGTCGCTCGGAATAAAGTCCCAGTGAGTTAGGCATCCGCCATCTCACGGGATAAAAACGCGGTGAGATAGCTGCTTTATAGATAGGTAAGATCGTCTCACGGGGTAAAGCCTGTGGTTTGGTGGTCATGATTTTCCCCCGAAGGTTGATGAGTTTAACGAGACATCCTATATTGAATTGTCGGGTGAATATTATAACGAAAAACGGTGAAAAAGCAAGGAAAAACTCGTGCTAAGGCACGAGGGGGCAGAAAACAGAATACAAAGGACAATTCACTGCTTGTAATTTTTGGCGAGGAAGTTAAAATTGAAAAATCAGCAGCGGAGGTTTGCAACCAGGGTGGCAAGATAATGGATTATTGATATTTCACGGAAGACAAGGAGAAGGAAAGAATTGCGAGTACAGAGGCAAAAAGTCAAGTAATACGAAAAAACACATATGTCGAAAAGGAGCGTATAAAGTGAAAAAGTTGAAAATCAACACCTTCGAAATCGAAGGTTTTTGGGGACGTGCCACAGTAAAGGGCAAAATGTATAGCGACGTAACGATTTTCATAGGTGATAACGGGACAGGAAAAACAACCTTAATAAATATCCTCGTGGCAGCACTTCGTGTAGATACAGAAACACTTGAATCGATACCTTTTGAGACAATCAAAATAGGGCTTAAGAGCACAACGGGGAAGAAGGAGGGGTCGAGTATAGAGATAACACGGATTGTAAAGGATGTTCCGTATACGATTTTTAAATATAAGATGCGTAATAGAAGTTTCCGGATATTTTCGGAGCCACGACGTAGGAGAGCTTTGCGCTCTAGGCGCGTTTTTTGGGAATCTCCAGGTGCGAGAATAAGATACGAGAATCTTAAAGAATTGTTGGATAAATATGTCGAAATATCATGGATTTCTGTATATAGAAGTCCTTCCGTAGCAGCGAGAGATGATGAAGGTCGCAGGTTTAACATAGACAGAAGACTCGAAGAGCTGACTACTAGGCTTTCTAAGTACCAACTAAGGTTGGAAAACCAAATTAGAGACAGATCACAACAGTTTCAAAAAGACGTTTTGCAATCTCTATTGTATTCCAAGGAGCTTGATGACCTCTCTGATTTTCAAAACATAAGAAAGAAAATCAAACTAGAAGCAAAACAAGAGAACGCTTTACTACAGGCTTTTCGTGAATTAGGTATCGTAGGAAAGGAAGACCGAATCAAGAAGCATTACGAAGAGATAAGAAAAGCTATAAAGAACATCTCGACCGTTTTTAAAGGAAAAAAGAAAGAGTTGACTTTGTCTGATATTTCTCCTCTACCTTTCGCTACGAGGACACAAACAATATTGCAGCTTATGGAAGAATCAGAAAAAGATAAAGAGTTAATCCGAAAGCCAATAGAGATTTTTCTTGAGACTTTACATAGTTTTATAAATAAAAAGAGGTTTGAGATTGAAGCGGAAACAGGTGAGTTGGTGGTAAAGCTAATTAAAGAACCAAAGGAGGAAGCTTTGGAATTATTTGAGCTCTCTTCAGGGGAAAAGCAATTGTTAATACAACTATTGGAGATATTACTACAGGAAAAACGCTCGATGATCTTTTTTGCAGATGAACCAGAATTGTCGCTACATGTTGAATGGCAAGAGAAACTACTGCCGGCACTACGAAAGTTGAACAAAAACTCACAAATTATCGTGGCGACGCATTCGCCGGACATAGTGAGTGAGTTTAGAAAAAATGTTATAAACATGGAGGATATTGTCAAGGATGGTGTTTGATAGAACTGAAATAGGCATAAGGAATACATCTCTATTTTACCGGAGAAAGTTGATAGTATTTGTTGAAGGATCTAGTGACGTGGTCTTTTGGAGAGAAGTGTTTCCTAGCAAGATAGGCAGAAAATATATAGGCTTTAAGCCTGTTGGGGGTGATGGTAATATTGAAAAGAGAATACGAATCC
>CAZKOV010000149.1:0-1979 GCA_964554465.1 uncultured archaeon | reverse complement strand
TTATGAGTCATGAACAGGGCAGTCGCCCCCTCGAACATTGAGCTCATATGAGATTATCTGGATAAAAAGCTTTTTAATGTTTCCATTATTTCACCTCTTGGCAAGACTATTTGATCGGATTACAGGATAAGCGAAATAACTTTAAATCGGAAACACTTTATTTTGGCCATATCTTTTTTCATTATTATTTTGTTATTGATAATCGTACTTATTTATCTTTATATATGGTTTATTTCAACCCAAATAATGCGTAAACGTTAATTTTTTCCAACAAAAATGCCTCCATCTATAGTAAAGAAAGGTTGTGCAAAAACAATCATTACTAGTGAGGAGGCACTTAAAAAGTGAAAAAGAATATATCTGAAAAACAGAACAAAAGCAATAAAAGTTTTAACCAGGTGAAAGAAGAATTCACCGGCAAAAATCTCACCCGATTTGGCGGAAGCGGCCTTATCAGGAGATTCTTTCATCATTACCAAGTTAAGCAGCAAATTGAAAACAGAGTCAAGGTAGAAGGTCGTCGAAAGAGTAAATACGGAATAGGCGATATGTTGATCAGTTGTCTGTATGGTATGTTTTTGGGTTATCCGAGGCCCAGCAATATGGACATCCTTACTTCTGACTGTGTATTCCAGAAAGTTGCCGGCCTTGCTTCTTTTCCCGTTCAATCCACCATCAGTCGTTTTCTGAATGGGATGAAGGTTGCTGTGGCCAGGGAGATCGCCGATTTCAACTTTGATCTGTTGATGAAGTTCAGAAAGGGCTTTAAGGCATTGAAGAGCGTCACCCTTGATCTGGATTCCCACGTCACCCCTGTTTACGGTAGTCAACAAAGGGCGGGACTGGGATATAATCCCAAGAAGAAAGGAAGAAAGAGCTATCATCCCCTTTTGTGCTTTGTGGGAGAGAGCAGAGACTATATTGGAGGCCTTTTTAGAAACGGCCAGCATCATACCTCTTATAATGCCGTTAAGTTTCTCAAAGGTATGATCAAGAAACTGCCTTCGCATATAGAGGGTATAAAGCTGCGGGCAGATGGCGGCTTCTTTAGCCGTGATATGCTCGAGTATTTGCTTGAGAAGGAGATTGAGTTTTATATGGCTGTCCCCATTCAGCCCTGGGTTCAGAAGAAAATCCGCCATACAAGGGGATGGACGGATATAGGTGGTGGTGTGGAGACAGGGGAGTGTGAATATGTTTTCACCAAAAATGACATCTTGAGAATGGTTTTTATCAGGCAGAAGGTAAGGGGTAAAAACGCTCCCAAGAAACAGCTCAAACTTCTGAATATCGATGAGGTAAAATATGACTACCAGGTGGTCTTGACCAACAGTGATAAAGAGGCCGCTGATGTCTGGCGGTATTATAACCAACGGGCCTGTTGTGAAAACTTCATTAAAGAAGGGATATATGGTTTTGGGTTGGATAAGGTGGTCTCTCACAGCTACGCTGGTAACTATACCTGGTTTGAGCTTTTGATGTTGGGTTACAATCTGATGAATTTTTTCAAGGAAGAGGTATTGAATCAGAAGAAAGTAAAGCATATGACCCAGACCATAAGGGATAGAATCTTCCTTATCCCCGGCAGACTGGTATCCACATCCAGGCAATGGGTTCTGAAACTGGAGAGAACTTGGGCTTATAGAACTGAATACGAGGAGGCTTTGGCAAGATTCTGAAAACCGTAATAATGCCAGCATGTTCGGAATTTTGAAGGTTTTTGGTGGGTAACTATGTCTGAGCCCCTTTCTACTGCTATCCGTGATTGGATAACATCTCCTATATATTGTTGTTTTGCTAAAAATTGACATCAATATACGTATTCAGTTTGTGATAACTAGTGGATAAACCATTTAAACTTCATTCACGCATAATTTGGGTTCATTGTTATGACAACGCAATAATCATGCCGTATTTTGAGTAAAAATCTGTTTAAATTTGTCATAACTTTGTTGGAAGCCATTTCAAATCCTTCAATC
>CAZKOV010000148.1:0-1992 GCA_964554465.1 uncultured archaeon | reverse complement strand
TGACCCTGAAGATTTAGAGAAGTTCATTGCGGACGGTTGGATTGAGGAAGTAAAGCCGAGAGAATTTAATCTGTTTTATAACCAAGCTGGGATTGTAATTCGCATAGAGGATGCTAATGGTAAACCAATTCCAATGTCGAATGGTGGACTTTCAGCAAAACATATTAAAGTCCGTGAGGTTATTGATTGAAAGAAAAATTCACAGTTGACTTCGGTTCGGGTTATACGATTAAACTCGAAAAAGAAAATCCTATGATAATGAAAATCTTCTGTGAAAGAAATAAAAAATGGTATTATATTTATATATCACGAAATAAAGAATCAGGACTTTATATGAGCGGAGAAAAGAAAGATTGACTATTAATGATAAATAACTTAAGTTTGCGAAAATGAAAAATAGTTTTTATGTAGAAAAATAATTTAATTTAAAATAAGCAAGCATAGGCGAGCCCGCAGTTTAACGATTGCGGGCTTTTTTGTTTTTAAACAAGGAGTAAAAAATGGCGAAGAAACAAACTAAACAAAAAGTAACAATAGCAACAGATAAAGAAGTTTTAGAAGGCGAGATAATGGAATTTACTATCACCAGTGAACCCGGCATTATGCACGTTCTTATCCGTGTACCCGGTAAATACGAAGACTTTAAGATGGGACAAAAAGTAGAAATTAAGAAATGACAGAAGAAGTCAGGCAACATATTTTCGATGAATGCGGGAAGGATATAATTCTTTTGGGGAAGACTATTTCTCCGAAGACCTATTATAAACCCACTCCGAAATTTCATACTGAAGTTGCTTCCATTATATCCAACGTTTCTATTAAACAAGCATCCATAGAAGCTCCGAGAGGAACGGCAAAATCAACTCTGTGTGTAAATGAAGTTTTAAGGCACTGTATCTACGATGAAGGCGATAAAGTTGTTGTTATTCAATCCAAAACAAGAAAAGAAGCCGTAAGAAGACTTACAAAAATTAAAAATACTCTCGATTATAATTACGCATTCAGAGAATTATATGGTTATTTCGGCGAGGAAGTCGCCAGTACATGGCGGGAAGATGAAATAAGGGTTCGTACTAAATACGGTTACTGGACTATAGTGGCGATTGGCACGCTTCAACCTACAAGGGGAATACTCGAAGACGATACCCGTGTTACTTTATATTATTTAGATGACCCGCAGGATGAGGATAACTGCGTTACCGAAGACCAGATGGATAAAGCTTTCGATAAAATGCTCGGAAGTATGCAGGGATTGGATATGCGTAATGGAAGAATAAGAGTCGTAGGTACACCAATAAATTTTAATTGTATAGTTGTAAGATTAAGAAACGCTCCCGGATGGGTAACGCTTCATTTTAAGAATCATCAGGAGGATGGAACACTTTTATGGGAGGAACAATTTTCCGAAGAATTTCTAAACAATAAAAAAGAAGAATTAAAATCCTTTGGTAAACTATCCAAATATTATTCAGAGTATGAATGTGAAATCGTGGGAGATGAAGACCAGTTATTCAGACCGGAAGATGTAAGATATTGGGATGGTGAACTCACCACAAGAGCCGGAGAATGTTTCTTAAAAATTACAAGTTTAAATCATAAAGAAGTTGAGGAACTAATCCCCGTTAATACATTCATTGGTGTTGACCCCGCTTCCTCAACTAAACAGACAGCAGATTACAGCGTAAGATTCACAGTGGCTTACGATGTGGATAAGAATATTTATTGTCTTCCGTATTTTCACCAGAGAGTTACTCCCCTTACGTTAGGTGAAGAAATAATCCGCAGTATAAAAGAAGAACTCCCCAAACGTGGGCAGGTCGAGACTGTAGGATACCAAGAAATGTTAAGGGAATATGTGCGCCAAAGACTTGATGAAGAAGGTATCTGGTTAAGCGGCTTAGAGAAAAAATTCAATCCGAGAACCGAGAAATCGGCACGTCTCGAAACCCTTCAACCTTTTTTTGCACAACATAAGATTTTTATAAAAGAAGG
>CAZKOV010000147.1:0-1995 GCA_964554465.1 uncultured archaeon | reverse complement strand
CTCTGGAAACGGGCATTTAAGTCGGTTCCTGTTTTGTTTACAAAATACTGGTTTAATTCGGGACTGGCGGACCAAATTATGTTCGGCCTGGCTGTCAGCAACGGTTATCGTTTAATCTGGCCGATTTTCGGGGCGAGTAATCAGCTACTGGCGGCACTGACCCTGATCGCCGTGACGGTCTGGCTGAATCTGGCCGGAAAGAAAAGCTGGTTTACTTTTTTCCCGGCGATATTTATGGTGGTGACCACGATCGCCGCCTTGATATATAATTTGATTGCGCAATATATTCCGAGTATGAATATAATTCTAATAATTACCGATTTGATATTATTAGCGCTGTCATCCGGCGTGATTATTCTCGCTATCAAAAAGACACTTTTATCGCCGAAAGCCGATAAACCTGTCGTCGTATCTCCATAATCTGTTAAACGACAATAAATAAAGCCCTGTATCTGCCGATAACATAGCATAAATGCATATTTCGAGCAGTGCATAAAAAAATGAAGATTTTTCAGGACAGGGGCAAGACGATTCTGCCCAAAGTCGACTCCATGCTGTTGCTCTCGCGGCTGTTAGTCTTGCTGGGGGCGCTTTGGGTTGTTTTGTATACCGAACTTAACCAGGTCGAATTTCTTCTTTATTCAATCCTGACACTTACATATTTTATCGCCCTTGTTTTTTTCGGTATCCTCAGCCGCAGGGGCAAATATGACCTCAAAAAACCATATCTGGTTATTATTCTGTTCGAGTTCTTTTTTATTGCGGGATTGATAAGGATGTCCGGCGGCTATAATTCCAATTTGTACCTGCTTTACTATTTAACCACGGGATTCGCGGCTTATCTGATGACGTTTCCCGCAACACTGATTTTGACCGGCTTATGCACGATTGCATATCTCGTCGTGGGGTACGAATCGTCAGGCTCCGGCAGCATCGTTAATCTGTTCATTCGTTTGGTATTAATGTGGTTTCTGGCGATGGCAATAGCATTTGTCTCAGATTACATTCGACGGTCGGAACGGCGCTTTCTAAAGCTTTTCGACACCCTGAATCAAAGAACCTCGGAACTTGAAAAATCGCAGGCGCATCTGGAAATGATTTATGAACATTCACGAATCCTCGGGGGTATTTTAAACGTTGATGAAGTAGTGGAAGGTGTCATGAAAATTTTGGGCCGGATTCTGTCATACCCGGCCAGCAGCATGATACTTATCGGTCCGGGCGGTAATTTTATATATCGCGGTAGAAATATAGCCGGCCAGATGAATTTTCATCTGAAAGCGGTTGACAGCAAAAAGGCCGATTTGATCAGGCGTGTCGGGGAGCAGGCTTCGCCGGCCATTGTCAAAGATATTTCCGGTCGTAAAGATTATCAGGCATTACGCAGTAATACGCGTTCGATTATGCTGATCCCGATGGTGACTCAGGGAAAGGCGACCGGCATATTGACGGCCGAATCGCCCAATATCGATGCTTTTTCGGAAAAAGACCAGAGGATGCTGTCGGTTGTGGCCCGATCGGCCGCAGTAGCGATGGATAACGCCACGCTGCATCGAAAAATGGAGGAGTTGACTATCACCGATGAATTGACAGGTATTTATAATTATCGCTATTTTTCGATGAAATTGAAAGAGGAGCTGCGCCGCGCCGACCGTTACGATTTGCCGCTGTCATTAATCATGCTTGATATTGACTGGTTTAAAACGTTTAATGATACATATGGTCACGAGGTCGGCAATATCGTTTTGAAAGGAATTACCGGCGTGGTGAACGAATGCATTCGCGATGTTGATATTTTTGCCCGCTACGGGGGCGAGGAATTCGTAATTATTCTGCCGCAAACGCCGCGCGATGAGGTGACAAAAATAGGTGAGCGAATTCGTCAGCAAATTGAGAAGGCGTCGTTCGGCGGCAGCGGAAATATCGGTGAACTGAAAGTAACCGTTTCGGCCGGCATCAGTTCTTTCCCTGAAAACGGTCGCCCCAACGGGGAAT
>CAZKOV010000146.1:0-2000 GCA_964554465.1 uncultured archaeon | reverse complement strand
CGGCTCCCTTTGGGATGTCTTATGGTATTGCCCCACCATTTTTCCTGTTATTATCGGTATTCTTTCCTCTGAGCCTTCCGACTTTTTCTTGTTTTTCCCCAAAATCAAGCCGATATAACATTGTCTAAGTAAGCGGGGCTGTTTGATGAATTTCAAAACCAAGGCGAGAGATTATGGTAATAAAAAGACATTTCAATCTTGTCATCGTCGCGTTTGTGATTGTCGCGGGATTCCTTTTACAGGCGAGCAGCAAAGAGGAACCTTTAAAGCGCAAAATCACAGATCACCGTGACTCCAGTTGCAAAGATATCAATCCAAATGATGAAGAGGTCGAACAACTTCGAAACCACATAACCAGTCTGGAAGCAAACATAGCAAAAATGGAAGAGACAATAGCCACTGGCAAAATCCAAACTGGGCTTTTAACTCTACCTGGATTAAGAGGCTCTTTGGTTGGCCTTCCATGTGTTCGGATTGAAATAGAAGACCTCCCGTTAGATGCTGTTAGATATGGTCTGACAAAAAAGAACATTCGGGATGTAGTAGAGGCCCAATTTCAGAATCATAATATTGAAACACTCAATCCAGAAACAATCCCCAATTACTCCCACGATCAAATTATCTTATGGGAGGCAACAAGTTGTAAGCCAGGGCTTCACGTAGAGGTTAATTGTTCAACATTAAAAAGTGAATTATATATCGGTTACATAAAAGTACTTATGAAACATGACGGTGGGGAATTTACTCCCTCGGACCATATTGATAGATTAAGTCGATTCGAGGAAAAAGGCATATTTGCGTTAGAAAGACCACTCACAGCCACTTTATATACAACTGAATGGGCACGTACTTGGGTTGTATATCCTGGAACCGGAAAGCTTGATACTTTTGCTGAAGATGAAAAGAACGCATTGGGGGAGTTAGTTGGCGAATTCATCGAAGACTATCTCGCAGCAAACCCAAAAGGATTTGTGGATTATATATATGGTTATGCCGGAACCGAAGACAACCCAATAATCCCATGGGTTGTCATTCGAGGTCAAGTAGTCCATGAGGGCGATACGATTGACGACATAAAAGTTGTCAAAATTCATCCTTTCAAACACAATGTTGATGGGACCATGACAAAAGCTAAAGTCGAATTTGAAAAGGGCGAAAAGCGATGGACTCAGGAAGAAGAAGAAAATCCTAGCCCAGAGTGGCAATAACATGAGGAGTCTGATTATATGATCGAGAAGGAGAAAAAGATGTTTCATAATGATACTAATGAATATAAACCGAGGATAGAGGAACGAGTTGAATGTTATTTAAATAAACTTGGAGATAAGGAACTCAATAAACTTGCGTTACATTTGAATCACCCAAACGGAAAAAACGGAAACCAAGCACCTTTGGGCGTGACTGTAACAGAACAACAGCGAAATAACTTTATTAAATGGATCAAGCAAACTGGTAGGCTTGATAAGTCTGGAATATATTTAAAAATAATAGCAGACCCTGATCTACCAGCAAGAAAAAAGGAAGCTGAGCGTAAACAGAAACTTGACCAAACTATGATAGATCAAGCAGATACAGCTAAGAAACAATTTAAAATAACAAGGATAGCATTAGTAGTAAGCATTATTATGATAATCATAAGCATTATTAAACTTTTATTGAAATAGTTTGTAGTATATACTCTATACCCCTACCCATTGTCAAGACAGAAAACTGAACGATTTAAGATATCATTATCATCGTGTACTAAAGCAGTTAGCAGGTAGGATGGAAAACTTGCCCCTTAGGGCTTGTTTGCCCATGCTGAATAATACTTGGTCATCTTATCGTATTTTAGAATTGTATGTCATATCTGCAAAAGCCATATTTTTTATATGCTGCGTCAAATAAGGGGTTGGAAAAAATTGAATTTCATGTTATAATTGTTAATAGGAGAAAGAAAGGAAATGCGAGAATAATTTAAACGTTAGAGAAAACAACGGCGGAGAAGAATCAATACATAC
>CAZKOV010000145.1:0-2007 GCA_964554465.1 uncultured archaeon | reverse complement strand
CGCCATTTATGAGGGTTCCGTGAGACGGAAATCATGATTTCTGACCGGGCTGGAAAGCTTATATATGATTAAATTAACCACTTAATAGTGATTTATATATGTTAAAATTTGGCGGTTTGTTCAGAGGGAAAACATACGTCAAGGAAGACATAACCGGGGAAGTCTACGGGAAGAAAATAGGCAGGTACGTAAATATAGGCGAATTCGTGAAAAAGAGACCGAATATCGTCAATGGTTTCAGGGATTATTTCGAGGACTGGGTCAATGAGGACGTCTCCCTCGTGATCGAGAAGAGGTCCGGGAAAAAGGCCGGACCGTCTGAGATGTCTTTCATGGAATCAATAGAATGTGCTTGCACGGACGGGAAGAAGATTTTAATACCGTTTTCATATACCTTTCCTCTTTTCGCGGGAAGTTCCGTTCATGAGAGATTGCACTTCTATTCAATCGTGAATGATAGCAGTGCTGAATCGTACAATTGCCAAAAAATCTTGGAATCGGGAAATATTATCGAAAAAGGAGGGAGATTAGAAAGAGAATTTGTTCTGGATTTTTTGAAAAACTTGTCGGAAAATCATTTCAACTCCCTGGTCGGGCATACGATATCCGAATTGATAGCGTATACTGAAACGGAACCTGTCTTGAAAGAGGCGAAAATTCCATTCGGAATAGATGTAAAACCTTATTTTGATATGGACAAAAAACTTATGAAAGACTATGGAAATTTTTTTGAAAATTCCTCGGAAAGAGAAGTTTTAATCACTCCAGAGAGTTTTTATAAGGAATTGAAAGATTGGTATCAATATTATATTTTTTCGGGGCGTGTAAACGATATATTAATAAAAACTATTCCTCTTGTCTCAACCCTGTTTTCCCAATACGCGAGAATTGTAAACGGTTTTGAGGATATGTCTCCATCCGAATTGTGGTCTCTTGAACCCGAAGATTTTGTTGAAAGCTACAACAAAAAGGTTAAGAATATAAAGGCAAAGGCCAGGGTATAGATAGCTTTTCTGATCCTATTTTTTCTTCCCGAAGGGGTTCGTCACTTCCTCGACGGTTCCGGCCTCGCAGATGATCTCCCCGGTAGTCTTGTTGCAGACGTAAATCCTGCCGCCTTCATTTTTAAATTCCGTCTCGCACCCGAAATCCGTGTCGAGCATCTTCTTGTAGGCGTTCCTGATGCTCGGCTCTTCATGGCCCATCGCACTGACTATTGCCACCCTGTACCTCGCCTTCTTGATCTGGATGTTGTCGTCGTTCACGCCAGGCTCTGTTTCCATTATGTAATATCCAAGCGTCTTGATACTTCTCGTGCCCATAATCTTGATTGTATATGGAATAAGTTTTTTATCCCTTCACTCAACCAGCAGGTGCTCCTTCTGAGCTTTTGTCATCAAAATCTCAATCAAAAAAGTAGCCATCGTCATGAAACTTATGACGCAGGTGAAACCTGTGTCGCTCGAAACCTTCGTTCATTCCTGGCTTACACTAATCGACCAATAAGTGCTCTTCCTTCTGCATGAACAGGGAGCGGACGAACCAGCACAACGAGCCTTTTTCAGAAAAAGTCTCGAGCCAAAAGGAGCTTCGCTACATTCCATTCCGCTCGCTTCCCTAATCGACCAATAAGTGCTCTTCCTTCTGCATGAACAGGGAGCGGACGAACCAGCACAACAAATATAAAATTAATTGCATTATTATCATCATGAACAGAGAAGAAATCGAGAGTTCGCCCGCCATGCGGAATCTACTTACGTCTGTTAATTTGTCGCCAACACCCGAATATAAAAAAGAATTGTACAAAACGGCCCAGGCTTTTCTTTCAGAAGGTGCAAAAAACGGCATAATTGAGGGTGGCGGTCTCAAATCAAAACAGGATGACTGGATGAAGTATCTGGCGGAAAAAATCAATGAAATCAAAATATGAAGCATTTTTCTAATCCGCCAATAGGTGCTCCTTCTGAGCTTTTGTCATCAAAATCTCAATCAAAAAAGTAGCCATCG
>CAZKOV010000144.1:0-2015 GCA_964554465.1 uncultured archaeon | reverse complement strand
CCTTTTCAAGCCTTCTTCTATTTCTTTTGAATCAAGGGCATAGCTTAATCTTATCCTGTCATCTGCTCCGAACCATTCTCCGGGATAGGTAATCACATTATATCTTTTGTACAGATTCCAGACCGCTTTTTTTGCCTCTTTTATTTTTGGAAGCACATAGAATGCACCTTCCGGCTTCCATAGGTCCAATCCCAGATTTTGCAGCCCTTCATATATCAAGTCGCGCCTTTCTTTCCATATCCTCAGCTGTTTTTCCTGATATGATTTAGGGGCTTTCATGGCATTCAATGCCATGTCCTGGCCAACCAGATTAGTGTTCATGCTGGTGTGCGTTTTCATTTCAATTGCCTTATTTACCAGTTCCATGGCATTGCTCCATAAATAACCGATTCTAACGCCGCACATGGCATATGTCTTTGAGAATGAGTTTATTGTCACTACGTGCTCGCCTTTTATCATGTAATTTTCTCTTTCGTACATCAGATCCTTGTATACCTCATCAGAGACTACTGTTATCTTTAAGTCGCGGGTTATCTTTTCGATTTCTTTCAGAGTCTTAATTGATTCAATTCTTCCGGTGGGATTCGAAGGAGAGTTAATCAGAACCGCTTTGCAGCCGTGCACCTTTTCCTCAAAATCATGTAAGTCGATTCTCCCCTTTTCCAATTCTGTATAAACAGGTGTCATATTCGCGAACTTTAGGATATGGGGATAGGAATAGTAGTAGGGTTTTGGAACCAGCACTTTTCCAGAATCCATTGACCTGAAAATTAAATCGAGAGCTTCGCTTGCCCCGTTGGTTATTATGAAATTGTCTGCTGTTGATTTCGGGTATTCTTTAGACAACGCTTCTCTTAAATCCAGCTCGCCCTGGATAAGGCCATATCTTAGGTCACGTCTTATATTTATATTTTCAATAGCTTCTTTTGGGGGAGGTAAGTCCGGCTGGCCGGAACCAAAACTAATGATGTCTTTACCTTGTTTTCCGATGAATACAGACGGACTATTTAGTTCTGATATGTTTTGCATGAACATTACCAATAGATAGTTTATGTCAATTTTTATATAAAATCAGATTGAAATAAGTCTTTTTTCTCTCTGTTTTTCCATTCTTTCCAGCAGTTTAGTAACAAACTCTATTTCCAGATTACTTTCCGCAAGTTCGTTAAGGGTTCCCCTGAAATACAAGGCTTCTGAAGGAATACTGTTACGGGGGGAACGGTGGCTATAAGGAACACCGCCTTCCGCGCACGTGAATATGCCTATATTATTGTCATAAACTCCCCAGACGGCAAAGACATGCCTTCTTTGAGAGTCCGAGAATCCTAAATAAAAACCAGTGCCATCTTTTACGGAAAATTTAGATGAACGCGATTCCGGATTTCCGATCCAATACCTTTTACCGAATTCGGGACGGAAAACGCGACACTGTCTTTTAAAAAAATCCGGAAATAACTTCAATTGAGCTGCCATATTCAAGAAATCACCTGAAAGCTTAAAACTCTATGTGATTATATATGACCAAGAACAAACATTATCAAAGAGAAAGAACGTTTTCTCATAATGTTCAAAGGTAGAAAAAATGAACGGATTTAAAAAATTCAAACTGAGCGACGAGTTATTCTCAGCCATAGAGAAGATGGGCTTTGACAAGCCGACTCAGATACAGGAACAGTCAATCCCCGCTATAATGGAGGGGAAGGACGTCATAGGGGAATCGGCAACCGGTTCGGGAAAGACTTTAGCTTTCGGGTGCGGAATTGTTAAGCAATCAACCCCCGGAAAGGGGATTCAGGCACTTGTTCTGACACCGACGAGAGAACTCTGTGAACAGGTAAAGGATTCACTGGTGAGGCTTTCGGAAAGAAAACAGCTGAGGGTTGCAGCCATTTACGGCGGGGTTGGAATCAACCCACAGATTGACGCTCTTAAGACAGCTGACGTGGTCGTTGCAACTCCCGGAAGATTGTTAGATCATATAAACAGAAGGACGGTCTACATAGGAAACATAAAAG
>CAZKOV010000143.1:0-2023 GCA_964554465.1 uncultured archaeon | reverse complement strand
GAGTCATGGTTTTGTATTCAGAATAACATAGATACGGCAGGTTTTGTGAAAGACATTGCCGTCGATCCGGAAGAATCTAATGTAGTATACCTGGCTGTTAACAATGTATATGCGTCAGATGATCACAGGTGTCTTTATAAATCAACAAACGGTGGTCAGTCGTGGTTTGATATTTCTCCACAGGGATTACCTATACCATATATTAAAACTGTCAGAGTTTCGGCCTTTGATCATAACGTCATTTATATCTGTACAATAGGAAATGGTGTAATGAAAAGCGAAGATGGCGGCGCTACCTGGCAAACCGTAAATGAAGGTTTAAAAGTTCCTAATAATGCTACACTTGAAATTGATACTGCCAACGGTGATATTTTCCTTGGTACATATAATGATGGCATTTACAAAAGCACAAATGGCGGGGAAAGCTGGCAGAAAATCAGCAGCAATATTTCATCGGCTGAATGCGGGGATATCGCCATAAGTTACCATCAGCCTTCAATCGCCTTTACAACCGGTGTAGATGGGCTTTATCGAACCAGCAATGGAGGTCAATCCTGGGAGCATGTTGAGTTTGATGAAGATTGGTATGTTTATCCATGGTCAGTGGCTTGCGATAAATTTTTACCAGAGAATGTTTACCTTGGAGCTAATCGCATTTGGTTTAGTTCAATGTCTCAAGCTGGTTTTTACCGCTCAACCGATAATGGGGACACCTGGGAATTTTTAAACGATGGACTGCTGGATGATGTTGATTATTATGATATGGCTATATCATATTATGGAAGCCAGGATAGACGGATTTTTCTGGCTTCT
Source organism: uncultured archaeon (assembly GCA_964554465.1). GTDB lineage: Archaea > Aenigmatarchaeota > Aenigmatarchaeia > QMZP01 > QMZT01 > JAADIF01. The sequence continues at coordinate 1,210 of CAZKOV010000143.1, read as the reverse complement.
TTTCAAGGTTTATTTTATTCGGATAATATCGGCGAATCCTGGTTTCTGTGTACTTATGGCATTCCATTCAATTCATGTTTTATAGTTGTTGAAGTTGCTCCCGATAATCCCGATGTCGTCGCTGCAGGTGATGTTAATAATGTGATATACTTATCCAATAATAGAGGTGAAGACTGGCATCAGGCAGAAGCATTTCCACCTCCTGAAGGATGGTACATTGAAGATATCGAGTTTGATCCGCTTGATTCTGACCATATTTATGCTACAAGTTGTCATTCTTCGGGGTTGTTCGAATCAACCAATGGAGGACAAAGCTGGATAAATATCAATTCTAATTTGCCGTACGATCCAGATTTCCCGGTTATTTCAGGGATAATAATCAATCCACTAAATACACATAATATATTTATAGCATCAAACCACCTGGGAGCCTATCAATCGCATGATGATGGCAGGAACTGGGAATCATTCAACGCCGGTCTTGATACGGCAGCCGCCGGGGGTAAGCTTTTGTTTGTACCAAATGATACAACTCGGCTTTTCTTCGCCACAGTTGATCGTTCTGTCTGGACAATCACCCGCACGCCTATGGGCATAGACCAAGATGATTTACCTCTGCCAGACGAAATCAGCCTGGCCAATTATCCTAACCCATTTAATTCTAAGACAATAATCGATTATAAACTTTCTCTTTCCGGCAAGGTTACTTTGTCAATTTATGATATACTTGGAAGGATGGTTGAAACTCTGGTAGATAGAAAAATGCCAGCAGGAGACCATCGGGTTATCTGGCAGGCAGACAGTCACCCATCAGGTGTATATTTCTATAAGATTCAGGCGGGTGACTATATCGAAACTAAAAAAATGATGCTATTGAAATGAGTTCTGCTTTAGTTAATCCAATACAATTGAAAACTCAAAACAGCGGTTTGATCGCTGACGGGTTGAGTAACCCAAACAATACATAATATTCATTAAATTACAGCAAATAAAAACGGCGCCGATAATCAGCGCCGTCTCTCCCCTCACTTGTAACAATGGATGATGTATGTCCCCTTGAAATACCTTATAATAACCCTTTATTTCACTTTAAACTTGTGCCAATCAGACTTGTAAAATTGGCCATACTTGTCTACGCCCAAAACCACAAAGTAATATTTCCCGGGCTGTACGAAACGACCGTCCGACAATTTGCCGTTCCAGACTACAT
>CAZKOV010000142.1:0-2047 GCA_964554465.1 uncultured archaeon | reverse complement strand
AGCTCAGATTCGAAATTTTTGTCATAAAAAACTTTTTCTTTACCAAATTCTCCGACAAGAAATTTTGCCACTTGCTCGACGAAATCTCTTCGTTCACCTGGAAAAGATAAAGCCACTTTGAAGCGTTTTTGTGAAGCCATCTTCTTCCCTCTCAAATTGGTTGACTTTTTGCCAAATATTTTCTCCCTCGGCATCGAAACAGATCTTGTTATGGGCCCCTCATTATCACCCAAATTGATAATACGCCTAACTAATTTACCATTTTTGAAACAAATTATTACTACTATGCGCCGATTTTTCAAACCACTTATTTCAACATCGCACAAAAATCTCGTAGTTACATCATTAGATGAAAATTTAATATGTTCCGGAGTGGCAATACAATTTATAGAATCAACATTCTCCAAACAGTCCTTTTGACCATTAAGGGCCACCGCGACCCCCCACGTCTTATAAGCTAATTTCTTTGGCTGACTAACTATTAACTGAATTTTATCTCTTTCATTATTCATTCTATATACAACAGCGTTCTATCGCTTGTAGAGTACTCTATCTAAAGCTCTAGAAACCTGTTCGCATTTGTGCTTTATCCTTTCATCTTGTTCTGCGTCGATAACTTCCTGAATTCTTTGCGCAACCTTGATAAGCTCCTGTCGTATTTCTCTTTTGAGAGGAGGCGTTATTAAGTTTCCCATAATATGTCTATAATTATCAAAAGCCCCACCAATAGCCATAGAATTTTTTGCCCCATAGATCATTTCGAAAAGTGGTATCGCATTCCTAGTAATCTGGTTGCCTAAAAAATCCAATTTACCCTTAACCTTTTTTTGATGTGTTTTTCCCTTCTCATTCGTCTCCTGTTTTTTCTCACTATATACTATCGATAAATTAAACCAGATGTCATTTATGCAACCTATGCCTTCAAAAATTATACTAGGTATATCTCCCTCAAGAACATTTACTGCTGCTTGCCACTTCAAAAAAACATATTCAACTACTTTCCAGAACAAGCTCTTTTGATCAAGCCATTCTGGGTCATCCCGAGTGTCTGTTACAAACTGTAAAAGGCCCTCTAGTATCTTATAGCGTTGTTGCCATATTTCTTGTGAAAAAACCCCTTGTTTAGAAAAAATCTTTAAAAACTGATTAATTTTATCTTTTTCATCGATCCTTCGATCTTCTTCTTTTGCGTATCTAACCACTTCAATCAAGACTCTCGCAAGGGCAGGCCAATAATTGACACAATGAGTTACAAGAAACGGGGGCACTCTCACAAGGCTTGATTCCGCTCTTAGAAGAAACCGTGTACAAGCAATAGATTCCTTTATCGAGCTGTTAAGTTGTCCTATATCACGTTCTAATAAACCTGATTTACCGCCTAGTCGGAAACAGCCTAGAGTTTCTTCAATCACAGATGCCAGCTCTGTTTCAGGTGTCCAATATTTGACTGCATGGTCGAAATCGTAAAGATATTTGTGCGCGACATTACATGTGCAAGTTTGAGTATATGAATTGTTATTTTTTTTGTAAGGGTGTGTAGATCTGACCATTTATCTAGTCATTCCTTCCTTGTAGCGCTGAATAAGTTCCGCATCGATCTGGTTCACAACACTTTCTGATGCATACTGCAAGTACAAACTAAAACTTGTATTTGCAGTTATGTATCGCTCTGCAGCTGTATTTGTATAAGGTTGTATAGGAGCTTGTAGAATACCGCTCTTTCGCTTGCACACAACATCATCGGCTGGGTGGCTTCTAATTAGAATAACATCGTAGCTTTCACCGAAATTCAGGTAATTTTTGAATGGATTCAGTTGGTTTTCCCATAAGGTTTGCTGGCTAACATCTATCTCGCCAATATAATCACTAAGTCTCAGCAGTAATCTTTTGGGACCGTCAACTGAAAAAACAGACTCGTCTCTTATCATTTTTTTGTAACTCTTGCCTTCAAATGAAAGTCCAAAAGAAATCAGTACAGGTCCTTTTTTAGTAAATGGACCAACCTCCAACTTGGTAAATGGAACGAAACTATCTTCTTCAGGAGAAG
>CAZKOV010000141.1:0-2049 GCA_964554465.1 uncultured archaeon | reverse complement strand
GTCGATTTACCCGTGCCTGTTCCTCCGGTGACAAGAGTAATATTTCCTTCCTCGAAACCGCCTTCCATCAGTTCGTCAAGTCCCGGAATGCCGCTTGGTATTCTCATAATGACTATTTTAATCAGAGTAATATAAATAAATTCATGGAAGAGATAAGATACCCTGCCGTTGCGGGCCCTTTCTACGACGAAGACAAAAACGAGCTATCTTCTACTGTTTCTGATTTGCTAAAAGAGACAAAATCCGGTAATAATATAGGTGTAATATCACCTCACGCAGGTTATATATATTCCGGAAGGACAGCCGCGGCTGCTATAAATTCCCTGAAAGGAGCAAAGACTTTCATAATTCTGGGGCCAAACCATACCGGTATAGGAGCCCAGTTTTCTGTCATGTGCAAAGGAAAATGGAAAACACCGCTAGGCATTGTGAATATAAACAGCGAAATCGCATCCGATCTTGAAAATACAGGACTCGTTGATGACGATGAGATGGCTCATCTAAACGAGCATTCGATAGAAGTCCAGCTCCCTTTTCTGCAGAAAAAATTCAGCAATTTCAAGATAGTTCCCATATCTATAATGAATCTTAATTATTCGGTGGAATTTTTGGAAAAATGCATTTATGCCGGGAAAGAGATAGCAAAAATATCAAAAAAACATGACATAAATATCATAGCAAGTTCGGATTTCTCGCATTACATCTCATTAACTGAAGCAAAACCAAAAGACGATAAAGCCGTGGAAAATATTATAACCCTTGATGTCATGAATTTCTTCGCGGTTCTGGAAACAATGGATGCTTCCATATGCGGATATGGACCGATAACGGTTTTGATGTCAGCCGCAAAGGAGATGGGACTGAAAAAAGTTGAAGTCATACACGAATCATCATCGGGGGACTTCCTCAAGATTTATAAAACAGTCGTTACTTACAAGGCCATAGGTTTCAGATGAGTTTCTGATTTAAATTTCCTATATTCCATTCTTAACCATGGCAGTAAATCCCGCTTACAGATATTACATGAGAGAAGATGTCCGCGAGGCAATGGTAAAAGTCGCGGAAAAAAGGGAAGTCGCGGGCGTCTTTGAGGACGGGGGTTATTCCAAAAGACCCGACATAATAAAGAACCCTTCAGACGTTCTGGAAATGGTCAAAAGGGGGGCGATAGAGTTTCACTGCTCCATTGAAAGATGGAAGAACCCTATGTCGATAAGACCAAATAATTATGAGGATATCAGAGACGGATGGGACATAATTCTTGATCTTGACTGCAAGGATACGGAACATGGAAAAGAAGCTGCAAAAGCTCTCCTCTGGGCTCTCAATGAGCATGGAATAGAAAACATTTCTATAAAATTTACGGGCGGGACAGGATTCCATATAGGAATTCCATGGGAATCCTTTCCGAAAGAGATAAATTTCAAGAGTATTGAATTAAAATTCCCGGAAATACCAAGAATAGTTGCTGATTATCTGCGGGAATTTGCAAAAGAGAGGCTTATAGAAAATCTTGAGAACAGATGGTCATGGGAGGAAATGGCAGAAAAAACCGGAGTAAAGATGGGAGACATTAAACAAAAAAACGAAATAAATCCATGGAAAATCGTTGATATAGACCCTGTCCTGATTTCACCCCGTCACCTCTTCAGGATGCCGTATTCATTAAATAAAAAGAACATGCTAGTCTCAATACCATTTGATATTAAAGATATAGATAAATTCGACAAGGAATGGGCAAAGCCCAAGAATGTAAAAATAGAACTGGGTTTTTTGGATAAATATAAGAAAAATGAAGCTGAACTACTTTTCTTTGAAGCGCTTGAATGGTGGGAAAAAATAAAGGAAAATGAAAGAAGAAACCCGAAACCCGTGAGATATGATATAACGACTGCCGTTCCTGAGGATTATTTTCCTGCATGTATAAAAAACATATTAAACGGAATGACTGACGGCAGAAAGAGATCAATGTTCATTTTAACATCTTTCCTAAGGTCCGTTAAATGGGATTGGGAATTGATTGAAAACAGGCTTCTCCTGTGGAACGAA
>CAZKOV010000140.1:1805-2053 GCA_964554465.1 uncultured archaeon | reverse complement strand
ATACTGTTCCGATTTGGACGAATTTTTGGACTCGCGCTATTCTTGATGCTTCCATTAGTTGGGCGCCTATTATGATGTTCTCGTAGAACAGTGTTCCAGGATATTTTTGATTAAATCCTATTCCCCCCACTCGTGCAGCAAGATGAATTACAATGTCAGCATCCTCTGTGGCTTTTTTGCAGTTTTGCCATTTTCTTAAATCTACATCTTTGCTTCTCGGAATGAGCACTTGACTCTTGGAGACCCTT
>CAZKOV010000140.1:0-1795 GCA_964554465.1 uncultured archaeon | reverse complement strand
CTAAGAAACCAGCTCCCCCTGTCAATAGAATATTTTTACCTTTCCAAAATGCCATTAGTCAGTCTTCCACCATCGATTTGGAAATTCTTTTCGCAGAATTGCATCCCCTTCTCCGATGGGATTCAGCCCTGCTTTGCGCATGTCTGCATCAACCATTATTTTTATGAGATCCTTAAACCGAATTTTCGGTTTCCATCCAAGGGTTTTTTTGATTTTGTTGAAATCAGCGACGAGATCCTCGGTTTCAGTTGGTCTAAAATACCTTGGGTCGATTTTCACGTATTTTTCCCAGTTGAGGCCGACATAGGAAAAGGCTTGTTCAACAAATTCCCTCACCGACCACTGTTCCCCAGTGCCAACTACGAAATCTCCCGGCTCTTTTTGTTGGAGGATTTGCCACATGACTTCCACATATTCTGGAGCATATCCCCAGTCTCTTTTCGGTTCTAGATTACCCAAGTACAAGAACTGCTGTTTGTTAGCAAGAATGTTTGCTATTGCCATAGTGGTTTTTCTTGTGACAAATATTTCTCCTCTGCGCGGAGATTCATGATTAAAAAGTATGCCGTTACACGCAAACATTCCATATCCTTGACGGTAATTTTTTGTGTTCAAATAGGCATAGACTTTAGCCACGGCATAGGGACTTGTTGGATTAAATCCTGTTTTTTCGTTCTGAGGAGAGGGAGACCTTCCAAACATTTCGCTACTAGAAGCCTGATAGAATTTTATGTTATTTCCACTTCGCCTAATTGCTTCCAAGATTCTAACTGTTCCGAGACCGGTAACATTTCCAGTGTATTCGGGCATGCTGAAGCTTACTTTTACGTGGCTTTGAGCACCCAGATTATAGACCTCGTCTGGTTTTATATTGTATAGAATATTAGAGATTTGTTCTGAATCAGAGAGATCGCCATAATGTAAAAAAAGGCGGGCATTAGGCTCATGTGGATCTATATATATGTGATCGATTCTGGCTGTGTTGAAGGTGCTTGCCCTCCGAATTATCCCATGCACCTCATAGCCTTTTGAGAGCAGAAATTCAGCCAGATAGGAACCATCTTGCCCCGTTATACCTGTAATAAATGCTTTTTTCATTCACTTTCCGTCCTTATGTTACATATATCTTAAGGCGAGTACAAAGTGACTTGGAAGCATATATTTTTTATGCGGAGAAAAGTTCTCAATACTTTCCCTGCCCCAAGATATCCTTATTATCGATAACCACTGAACATAGAAACTTCAATCGGCTAATTTTATTATGATTAATTTTGTTTTCCTTTTATTATTTCTCATCGTTTATGTAGCGAACATGATATATTGAAAAACGGGTATATTCCGCCCATGTTTGCGGCTAGTTTGTACAGTGACCGCTATACGCTCCATGATTTTTACTCTTCAGCACTTTGTTACCTTTTCTTCCTTACTATGGTATATAGACTTCTTGCAAGATCCTTGGAACAAAAAATTCAGGTTGATTGCTCTATTGAGCCCGAAGGAACATGACGAGTCTGTTTAAATTTTTTCTGCAGAGGTTCTATAAGGATTAAAGTTAAAAGGGTTATGGTTGAAACTATTGCGCCAATGGTCCTGGCCTCTGATAGAGGCATATAGAACGTAACATCTTTAACATTTCCTAGAATGCAAACAAGCATTACTCCTGGTCCTGCGTAAAAATTTCTTGAATCAACGATCTTTGAATTTGTATTGATTTGCCAACTTTCATCAAAAGATTCCTTCCATAACAAACGGGTAACTGTATTATTTTCTGTTAGAGATGTTTTGAGGAGATTTG
>CAZKOV010000139.1:0-2057 GCA_964554465.1 uncultured archaeon | reverse complement strand
CTCCTAAAATTATAGAAAACGAATGAATCATTATCCTTGACCAAACCCACAGGATTTCCAGACTCATCAACAATAACAGTCGGTTGTACATAATAATCCGTCTTGTCTCCTCGCTCGTAGGCCTTTTCTATAGCATCTTTTGCTGATCCGGCTGAAAAGCCGTCACCATTGACCATCAGGTTATATGATTTCAGAGTCCTGTCCCAATTTTTGTCTCTGTCCATACCATAATATCTCCCAACCACGGAAGCAATCTTCCCAATTCCTATCCTCCTCATTTCATGTTCCAGTTTCGAGACAAGAGGCAATGCCGATTTTTCAGGCATGTCCCTTCCATCCAGAATGAGATGAATGAATACCCTGTCAAACGATTGCTGTTTACATAATTCGAGAAAGACGACAAGATGTTTGTAGTCAGCATGGACTCCCTGATCAGAAAATAAACCCGATAGATGTAAATCGGTCCCATCCCTTTTGGCATGTCCGATTGCATCAATAAGAATGTTGTTTTTAAAGAAAGAACCCTTCTTTATTTCCTGATTGATCAGTTCGTATGGCTGCCACACAATACGTCCCGCACCCATCGTAAGATGGCCGACTTCAGAACCGCCTTGAACTCCTTCAGGATTTCCAACGGCATTGCCGGTGCATTGAAGGATTGTTGTGGGGTAATTTTCTTTATAATAATCATGATTCGGGGTATTCGCCTTGAAGATAGCGTTGCCTTCATTATGTTCTCCGTGACCCCAGCCGTCCCGGATAATAAGCATAACTTTTTTCATAAAAATCAACTTGATATATCTTGGTCAGGCATGTTTTTATGCGTTCAGAACGAGAACGGATAAAGAATAAATTCTAAGAGAGACACTATCCAATAGTAATACTATTTAAAAGTTATTAACAATTGCAGATAAAGTTAAAACAGTTATGGTAGACGATTTATGAGCACAGGAAACATGTGGATAGGAGACGACCCAGATAATTATTCTGGAGGCTTACACGGCATGCCGATGGTTGGCGGCGGTTCATTTAAGGCTCCATGTGGCTTCCAGCCTACGGGTTGCAAAAACCCCGTAGAAACCGCAAAAACCGTTAATGTAGAAATAATTTGCCCCGACGGAACGCCTATATATCCCGCATCACTACCTGATGATGTAAATGGCGGCTGGGGTTATCAAGCAAAAAACGGCACTGTGAGTGTAAGACAGCTTACTTACGGGGTAACAGAAATGATGAGAAAAACGCCCAAGATGTTCAGAAATGACGGAAATTATGGAATCTCGGTCGTTATGGTTCGTGATTGTAAGGAGAGTCAATTGAATAGCTGGTGCAGGGTTACAGATGGTCTGAAACTAAAAGTTTACATAAGTGTTTTGGATGGTGGAGGAAGATATCGGCGCCAATCAAAACCAAAGACTCAATTTTAATAAATTTTTTTCATCTCCACAACTCACACATCTTGCGCTTTTATGAATTTATTTTTTCACAAGAATTTTATAGAAGCTTTTTCAATATTTTGGATAAATATAGCTATTTATGCCTTTTATTCTACAAATTAACAAAGGAGATTATTCATGCCTACTAATAGTTACACCTTTGCTGGCCAAACCACATTTAGTCCATCTTTGCATGGATTTGGTTCAATTCTCCATTATAAAAAAATAGTCACGGAAACCGATGATAAAGCAATAGAAGAAGCTAGAAAATTATTTCAAATGATTCAAATTGAAAATGGATTCTTAATCAATTTTGCTGCATTATATCAAGGGGATAGACAAGTTATCGAGTTTAATAATAAACCTGAAAAAACAATAATATCAAGATATGGATCAAGATTATGGAAAGGTATCGATATTTAACGATTCTTATAATTAACAATATTAATCTTCATCTCCACAATTCACAGGTTTTACATAACTCCATTGAGCTCGGCTCCCCGCATTTCTTGCATTTGATTAATTTTCCTTTACCTTCCTTAACTTCTTTCTCAATGACTTTCCTGATGTGGGGAAGGATCTTGTTGAACGTTTCTAAAATCGTAAACTTGGTCCCGCTCG
>CAZKOV010000138.1:0-2067 GCA_964554465.1 uncultured archaeon | reverse complement strand
CTTTTTGTCATATGCTTTAATTTTTCTCTTTCCGATGACAATGTTGTCTATCTTGTTGAGAGAAAGTCCATCCACCCTGCAGACGAACACATAACTGTCAATCTGTTTTGACAGTAATATGTCTAGAGGATCTATAAACTCCTTATCGTCCGGGATGAGACTATCATTTATCCACCGACTGATTTCAGCAAGTACCCCTTGAAAAATATCATTGTAACTTAGTAGATTTTTAAATTTTCTACTCTGATGTATAAAATCGCATATTCTACGTAAAGCAACTCTCCCATCTTTAGATAAATAGATTTCGTTCTTATTCACCCTTACTTTTGGTGAAAAGAATCCAATTTCTTTTATCTCTTCAATAGTTTTGGGGGAAAATAGACCTTTTAATGAAAATATTAGATCAATATCTCTCTTGATTGATCTTTTTTGTTTTGGTGTGAATTCTTCATGAAGAGTCATTTTTATTAAAATCTAACGGGCTCTTCAGCCGCGCGGCTTTTTGCGTCCGCTTGATTTATTTGTTTGACGCATCTCGCCCTACTGGCGTAAAACCAAGCTCAGCTATCTTTTCGTTCTTAGAAAGCTTGAGGTCTTTTCTCATCTCATCGAGAACTCTTTTCAGGCGTGGTGAGTTCAATTCACCCTTTCCACCTTTCGCATCCAAATCTTTCTTCCACTCCACGATGGATTGGAGGAGGGCGTCTGGAGCATAGAAAAGGATAGAATTGTAAGAGCGGAAAAATCTATCTTCGGGATCTCTCCCTCCACTGACTGCCATCTCAATGATAGAAAAATAGAGGTCACGATAGAGCTCTTTTCGCACGTTTCGATTGTCTTCCTCGATCGCGCTTTTGCGTGAAAGTCTTGAGGAAAACCACGCGCCGAAGAGGGACGATAGAAAAGAGATAGCAGCAACCACAACGATTCCGATAAGCCAAATATATGGGTATTTATCTTCCATTATATTCCTTCATCGAACGATAAGCTGAACTGCCGCGCCGAGCCACGCTGCCCAACCCTATCAACAAAGCAGCGCGAATCGATCAAGCCAGCCGCTACACAGATCCAATTTCATATTTCAAGTCAGTAATTTGTCTTCTCATTTCAGGTATTTTTTCTTTTAATACTTTATCATAATAACTCAAGGCATTGTCATTTATCTGCAGCAGCATTCTTTCCGCTTGATCATATTCTTCGAAAGTCTCATTTGCCCTTTTTGTGTCCCCAATCATTGCGTAAAAGAAGGCAAGGCCCGCATAGGATGGCAACAGCAATGGATTGCATAATACCGAAGACATATATGCCATTTCAGCTGAACCGATTGCTAGATTCTGTTGCTCAGAATTCTCTGGGAAGCTCTCAATTTGTTGTGCAATTCCTGCTGCTAAGCGTTCAAGAGTTACAGCAAAATACGCAATTGCCATTTCTATGTTATCGTCTTTTGAGATTTCAATAAAGTTGTTTTCTACACAATGGTGAAGTTCCGAAACATAACGAAATCTTTGGATTTTAATAACGTCTCCCTTTGCATTGTCGAAGATTCTCCTCAATATCTCTGGTTTGATATGTTTCCAATGCTTTCGCTTTGTCATTAACTGAAATAGCTCTTCAACATCACTTATTTCATCAATCTTATCTCGAGATAGGAAAGCCATCCTTTTCCCCCCTTGCAAAGCTGTTTAGAATAATAATATTTATGGCATTGATTATGCTGATTTTTTTTAAGCAATCTAACAATTAATATACAAAACTCCTGTTTGTTCTAGCTACACATTTACTATACCATATTTTAAGTACAACGGAGAGAAATAATCCTTTAAAAACTAAGTTGCGCAAGATATACGATGTCGTATTTTTCGCTAATTCAGTTGGCTAATGAATGCGGGTTTTCATCTAAATGAATATATCTATTTTAACCCCCCTTCACTTTCGCCTGTTCCAGCATGTCATCCAAGATAATTTCAGGATGATGATACCGGGGGTATTTGACGGTGTTCTTTCCATACTGAATCGCCTCCTGCGGGCACCACTGCAGGCAGGCGAGGCACTGCTCGCACCGGTGAA
>CAZKOV010000137.1:0-2109 GCA_964554465.1 uncultured archaeon | reverse complement strand
TGCGAACTAAAAACATAGTCGAGTGAACCACTTTCAAAGTCCGAAACAGTCCTGCCGACGCCTGGTCCACGCCGAATATCTGCCGGGATAACATCAGGCAAAGGCCACAGACCTGCGCCTACGTCAATACCCAGGCCTTGGCAAAACCTGAGGGCTTCTCGAAAGATGGCATGACTCGCCCCTCCCACGGTGAGATAGTCAGGATAAAACTTCCCCTTGTAGACCCAACCACCAGGTTTGCGTTCAAGGTCGGAATGCTCGTTGAGATAGCGATAGACATGGAATAAATCAGGAACATTAGGTAACGATTCCAGAGGGAGTGGCGTTGGTGAATGCTGCAGCATTTCCCTCAGTGCTTTTAATGATTTTTTCAAAGATGCTGGAAGGAGTCTCGCAATCCTTATCATAGGCCTCATCTTTCTGAATGGGCTATGCTACAGTGAAGGATCATTATTATATATCAAAAGCTGGTCTAATATCATTGAAGACCCTCTCAAATGTGTGGTTTTTTAGTGTTCTTTCCTGTCCTGATTTTGCAATCTGCTCAACTTTTTCTTTTTGATTGAGCAGTTTTTGAATAATCTCTAACAACTCTTCTTTTGACCTGTAGGTGAGAATTTCTTTCTCTGGCTCAAATAATTCATTGACATTTTTAGCGTATTCAGTCAAAAGACAGGTGCCAACCCCAGTGGTTTCAAACATTCGTATATTTCCGGCAGGATTATTTGCACCATCAATATGGACATTCAAAGCAATGCGAGAGGCTGCCAAAGTCCGATACATATCCAAGCCAAAGACCGTACCTTCATGGATGCGTTTTATACTTTCTACATTGCGTTGATAGTCGGTTTTTACAAATGTTTGCTTTAAGACATTTACTCCCTCATGGAAATTTCCTCGTTTTAGAATATGGCCTCCAGCTTGCCTCAAACCCTTCCCTTTGCCCGAAGATCGTTGCTCGTGGATGTAACCAAACACTTTAATATCAACACCTTTTTTAACAAGATAAGTCAATATCTCTGCTCGTTTGGAATGTGCTGGTGAAATTCCACCGATAAAAATTATACTATGTTTTTTTTCAACGGTGCCGATTTTCCCCAATATCTCAGAATTAAATGAAGGGCATACAGTGATAACTTCATTAATGAGATACTGTTTATCTTTCAAGAATGCCGGATCGATAGTAACTAAAGTTGTAAATCCTGAAACATCTAAATTCTTCGGAGTTAGACAGCTTATCCAAGTAATAGCCTTTTTAGAATATTGCAATGCTCGTTTTACAAAATCACCAAAATAATCAAAAATAGAAGTTATCCAAAGAATATCCGGACGGAAGCGTCTAATCTGCTCCATCGCAATTTCCTTTTCCCAATCTTTCTCAGAGTAAAACCGAAAATTATTTTCCTCTGACCACTTTTTTTGCAAAGATTCTGCATTTGCAATAATAAACTCTGTTTCTATCCCCTCTTGACTTATGTACCTGCTTAAATCTGCTGTCCAGAGAAAATGATCATCAAAGACTTTATTTCTATGCTCCTCAAATGGCAGATTAACTATGGAAGGATATTTATTATAAAAATATCTTAGGTATTGAGGATAATATTTCCAAAGCATTAAAACTCTCATCTTGAAAAAAATTCCTTTATTGAATCAACCACAATAAAAATTGAAGATGCTGATAGTTCCGGGTACATAGGCAATGATAATATCTCATTCTGATATTGAAGTGCTATGGGAAAACCATCAAATCTATGCTTCAACTATTATTCATAAGCCCTCATAAACGGTAAAGCAACAGGATAGTGAATGCCAGTAGCAATTCCCCTCTTCTGAAGATATTTTTGAAATACATCTCGCTACTTGGTTCTCAGCACATACAAATGAAAAAAGTGCAACGGATTTGGTCTAATTTAAGGTATCCGAGTTGTTTCACTTTAGCTATTGACTGAGCCATTAGCTTTTTTACCAGCACATGTTTTACCGCTTTCAGAGCAAGAATCGCGAAATCGAAATGCGTTACTACAGGAGTTGCTATTACTACAGCATCAATGGGTGAGTCATTAAATACTTGCTGAATATCATCAGACACAGCAACGGCCGGATATAATG
>CAZKOV010000136.1:0-2109 GCA_964554465.1 uncultured archaeon | reverse complement strand
GCTTTTGAACTCCTAACCTATCGGTCTCAAAACCGAGCGATTGCGTCCAACAAACACACTCCACAGACCGTGGCTTTGTCATCGTGCGCCCGTCTACAGCCGATCGCTCTATTATCCGAAGAACCTTCCAAATAAGGTCTCACCAGATTGAGCTACCCCGGGATTATAGATAATATGAAATGGGAATTATAAAAACCTTATTCCAAGTAACTGTTCATCTTTTCTTCCAGAGCACCTTTTGGCAGTGCTCCCACGATCGTATCGACATGTTCGCCGTTCTTGAACACGAGCAATGTCGGTATTGACATGATACTGAATTTTTTTGCTGTTTCGTTGTTCTTGTCTATCTCCATCTCCCCGAAGACTATCTTTCCTTCGTACAGTTTTGCAAGCTCTTCAATAATGGGCGACAGCATTTTACAGGGCATACACCATTCAGCCCAGCAGTCGATGACCGTTACGGGATATTTCTTTGTAAATCCGTCAAAATCATAATCATTTATTTTCATAGGCTCGTTTGGAACTTCAGTCATAATATCACTCCTTATCCTCTTTGATGGACTCATCTATACCTTCCTCGTCCAGAAGAAGGTTGTTATTGAAGAATATCTTCTCCATGACCTGCGATATGAAAAGCTGTTTTTCGGCCTTTAAAGGATCGCTGTGGGAATTTATACTGCACCACACCTGTATTCTCAGAAGGGCGTCCCTTAGCTGCTCTCTTGATGTCTTCTTCATCTTCTTGATTGTCTTTTCCATTCTGCTTAGATTAAAAAGGAACTCCATGGGCTCTTTAACTGATTTGAGGAGCATTTGAGCTAATTTCAGGTCTATTTTATACTTCTTTGTCCATGAAACAAGAGACATCTTCTTGTCTCCGGTTATAACATTTTCCAGTTTCACCATACACAATTCCTCCGAATAACGCAATTTTGTAGGCAATATTTATAAGATTTGAAATAATCACTTTCCTGCTTCCTTACTGCTTATGTATCTGTATACAGAATCGGCTGCTAAGGAGCCTTCTGAAACGGACGTGGTGAGCTGCCTGAATTTGTCGGAGCCCGTGGTGAGGTCCCCCGCAGCAAACACGCCCAGGACATTCGTGCTCATGTCTTCATTTACCTTGACATATCCCGATTCGTCCTTTTCGAGGCCCAGCATTCCCGTAATGTTAGCTTCGGGATCCGAGCCGATTTCAACGAATACACCGTCCACGGGGACTTCTTTTTTCTCATCTTGTCGCTCTATCAAAACAGACCTTACAACGTTATCCCCTTTGATTTCGACGGGAACGGCGTCGTATATGAATTCTATATTCTTTTTAGCCTCCATCCTGTCAACAAGGACAGGTTCTGCCCTGACTTTGGAGCGCCTGTAGATGATTATGACTTTCTTTGAGCCTTCCGCGAGAACTAAGGCGGCCTTTGCCGCGGAATTGCTTCCGCCTATGACCGCAACGGTCTTGTCTTTGAAGAATGCCGCATCGCAAGTGGCACAGTATGCAACGCCTTTCCCTGCAAACTCCTTTTCACCCGGTATTCCCAGCTTCCTTCTCTTGGAGCCAAGGGCAACAATTACAGCCTTGCCTGAATACTCTTCTCCCGAGTCCACCTTCACTGTGAATTTTCCATCATCTTTTTTTATTCCAATGATTTCGGAAAACAATTTCGTCTTAGCGCCAAGTTTTTCTGCCTGCTCCTTCATTTTTTCCATGAGCTCTGCTCCTGATATGCTCTTGTATCCCGGATAGTTCTCAACTTCTGCCGCCTCGCTGGCAACTCCGCCGGGCTCTTTTCCTATCAACAGGGTGGAAAGGTTGTACCTCGTTGCGTATATTGCAGCGGCATATCCTGCCGCGCCCGCGCCCAATATCATGACATCGTAATCTTCCATTATCATCCCTCAGAAGAATTCTTTCAGTATTCTCTTAAGACATTCCTTTTCTTTCATGCAGGCCTTCCTGCCTGAAGATGTAAGTGAATAAATCTTTCTTTTCCTTTTGCCGGTGCTTTCAATGTTAACCTTAAGGTATCCTTTCTTTTGCATTTCGTTTAATAAAGGATATACGAACCCAGGACCTACTTTCTTATTCAACCTCTCTTCAAG
>CAZKOV010000135.1:0-2142 GCA_964554465.1 uncultured archaeon | reverse complement strand
ATTTTCTCAAAAATCTCTTTTTTGTATGCAGAATTCCCGCCTCCAAACGTACCTGGGCGGACAATTAATTCGGTTTTTTTGGGAAACCATACACTATAGAAGAAGTGAGCACGATATTTCGCAAACATTTCTTTTTGGTTAGAGAATACGTATGGTCCTCCAAGGCCAACTATCTCTGGATTTTTCTGAAAATGCTTTACGATGTTTTTAAGCCAGTCTTCATCGGCAATACAATCCCCATCCAAGAATGCAATTATCTCGCCTGTCGCTTTTTTTACACCAATGTTCTTGCCTTCGCTGTAGTTACAACGAAGTTTGAATAGTTTTACAAAGGGATACCTAGAGATAATGTCAATCGTTTTATCGGTGGATCCTCCGTCAACGACTATTGTTTCCAGCTTTTCTTTTGGGTAGTCTAAGCTGGCTATGGATTCCAGCAGATCAGCGATGTATTTCTCTTCGTTTCTGATTGATATAACAATGGAAACACTGGGCAACATTAATGTCTCACCTCTCAGTTCATTAGGAACTTCTTTGCGTATTTAATTGATATGAGACTGAGCTTTCCAAGTTCCTTTGTTCGTTCCCTGAGCTTTTTCCGGATAGATTCCTTATTAGAAAGGATCTTTTCTGTTAGGTTTATTAGGTCTTTGAGAGAGAGCTTTTCGATATCGCATGCATATTCTTCTTGTTCTACGAGCTTTAAAATTCCATTTATCTTGATTGAGTAATAGGGATCCATGTATATTCCTATTGAAGGAACTTGTGAGGTAACGGCAAAAACGATGAAATGATACCTCAAACCTAAAACTAAATCCATTTGTCCTGTAATACCTTTAATCATTCGATCATTGTATTCGTTCGTGATGATACGTACTTCATCCTTGTGTTTCATCAACTTTAAAATGTTAGATGCTGCAACCCTGTCGTCGGTCTCAGGACGATAAGAGGTGGACAGGAAAATTATTCTTGCATCATGCTTGGAAATGAGATAATCAGAAATTTCAGCTAACAGCCTTGTGACCTTTTTTTCCTTTGTGCGATGAACTTGTAGGATTGAGTGCTTATATATGTTCACTGCTATTAGAGGTCGATGTAGACTAATTTTTTCATTTAAGAAAACTGCTTTGACCTTTTCCTGACTTGCGGGAGGCAACAAAGTGGCGTCATCCGCTGTTGCTATAACCACCGGTTTTGGTGCATCAATATCCTTTATTACTTTTTCGGATATTTTTTCTCTAAGAGTAATAACATTAACGCGGTTTAGGGCAAATCTGACAAAACATTTATCAAGCCAGTTATTGAAAGGTCCTACACTCTGACCAGACAATACGATAGGTTTTCCAAAAGTTCTGCATATGAGATATGTAAAACATTTGCCATACAACTCCAAGTGATATATACTGTTGAGATTTCCTCCTCCAACATTAAAAAGCAAGTCTGCATTTTTCAGATTTTTCAAGAGTTTTTTTTCGTCATCTTCTAACAAAAGAGATTTTTTGTTATTTCTCAAACGACGAGCATTAAAAACAAAAAGTAAGCCTTTCAAGAATTGAGTTATTCTTAAGAAACGTATCTTTCTTAAAATCTTTCTTTCAATCTTTCCTGCATTTCTGCGAGACGCTATCAAAAGATATCTATTTATTGAATAATCAGCTTCCACTTCATGGTATTTTCTGCTATAGTCTGGATTATCAGATAACACAAGGAACTTGGCATTGGGGACATATTTTCTTAAATTAATCAAATCCGTCGAAAGCTGAGATTCATCGCCCACATCGGAATAGCCATATCCACCGATAAAAACAATCTTCTTCATTCCTTTTCCTCACTGTAATGAAATTCCATGAATTTGACTATTTTGTTTAAAGGTTTTCTGGCGGGTTCCTCTGGATATTCCACGGGATAACCCAACAAAATAACAGAATAGACATAATAATAATCCTCAAGGTTAAGACTTCTTCTGAGTTTTTCTTGACTAACTAAATCTGCAAGATACATCCAGCATCCACCCAAACTAAGATTATGTGCCATTAAGAGCATGTTCTCTATGGCAGATGCAGCATCCATAGATGCTGCAAACTTCTCCTTTTCTCCATAAAGCCTTTGATCAATTCCGACATAAACCATGACACATCCTCT
>CAZKOV010000134.1:0-2162 GCA_964554465.1 uncultured archaeon | reverse complement strand
CTTTTTGCGAAGCTTTAAGCAAGTCCTTTTTGCATTTCTGATCAAGAAAATTCTCCAATTTGTCTGTCACATCATCTAAAATGACATTAACCTTCGCTTCCTCTGTCCCGGTCGTAGTTGCTTCCACCATTTTTATACCTTATAATGCCTAGTCAGTTATTCCAATACAAACAAGTGTTACATTGTTGGCAGTTTGATTTAAATTCTAAATTAATTAATAAAAGGAAGAAAGAAAAATGGATACTGTGCCCTTATTTTTTATTACGTCTTTCAAGGAGATCGTTTATGGCGTCCTTAAGATTGGGATTTCCTTTTTCCTCAAGTTCATACCTGACACGGACTATTTTCTTGTTAGTGTTTATGATTTTGCTTAAATCGATGGGCGTCCCGCTCAGGACCACGTTACAATCTGTTTTGTTTATCGATTCCTCAAGCTCTCTGAGCTGGGAATCACTGTAACCCATTGCAGGGAGGACGTCTCCTATGTGGGGGAAGTTTTTATAGATGTCTTTCAGGGTTCCCGCGGCATTTTCCCTGGCACCCACGATAAGGCAGCCGTATCTTCCCGCCGCGACGGATCCTGCCCCGTAAGACATACCGCCATGCGTTATTGTGGGGCCGTCTTCGACAATAAGAACGCGCTTGCCTTTTATCGAGTCCGGATCATCAACCGTTATGACAGAATCCGCGTGTATGATTTTCACATCCGGGTTTATTCTGATGATGTTTTCCTTGACCTTTTCTATATCCCTTTGATGGGCTGAATCCTCCTTGTTTATTATCACATAATCGGCCATTCTCGCATTGACTTCCCCCGGATAATATGACAGTTCGTGTCCTGCCCTTAATGGGTCTGTCACCGTTATGAGGACGTCCGGCACGAAGAAGGAAACCTCGTTATTTCCGCCGTCCCATACTATTATGTCAGCCTCTTTTTCGGCTTCCGCAAGGATTTTTCCATAATCGATGCCGGAATAAATGACAAGCCCTCTTTCAATATAAGGTTCGTATTCCTCGCGCTCCTCTATCGTGCATCTGTATTTGTCAAGGTCCTCATATGATGCAAACCTCATGCAGGCCTGTTCTTTAAGGTTGCCGTAAGGCATGGGTTCACGGACAGCGACCACATTGTATCCCAGATCTTTTATCATTCTCACGATTTTCCTTGATGTCTGGCTTTTACCGCATCCCGTCCTTACCGCGCATATCGATATTACGGGTTTTTTGGATTTGAGCATCGTGAATCTCGGCGAAATCAATGAAAAATTTGCACCGGCGGCAAGGCATCTGGACGCTTTTGCCATAACATCCTGATATGATAAATCTGAATATGCCAGGAAACATTCATCAGCATTTTCCTTTTTTATAAATTCCTCAAGCCCGGTTTCAGGAATAATCGGGATACCTTTGGGATACATCGCACCGGAAAGTTCTGGCGGATACACTCTTTTTCCGCCTTCCGCTGTTCCCAGATTTTGCTCCTCTGCCATTGTAAAGGCTAAAACATCACAATCTGAATTATCACGGAAAACAGTGTTGAAAACATGAAAATCCATTCCCGCAGCACCAATAATAACAACCCTGAGTTTCGGCATTGAAATCACCCACCATTAATTTAAATAGCAACGACATTTTTAATTCGTTTCCGAAATAAAACACGTGAAACCCGTAAAATTATATAAAACAACAAAAGAAGAATAATTAACTAGTAATTTATATAGGGGGTAGTGATCAATGGGCGGCAATGATGATATTGTAAAAATTAAATCAACTTTCAGAACACATTTCCTGGGATATCTTGTCATGATAGTTGTTTTAGGCATGGTTAACCTTTTTGTTTTAAGTGAATATCTATGGGTGGTTGGATTCGCCATAGGATGGGGAGTCATAGTCTTTGCCCACCAGATTTATGTAAGAAAGAAAATCATGGATTATAAGAAATCTGATTCGAACTTCCTTAAATCGAAAGCGACCGAATTGAAAACAGGCGAAACTTCCCAACAGCCCCGACCCCAGACCGGACCAAAAGAAACATCAGATTTTTCAAGGTGGGCCCCTCCACAGGAGAGCAGTGTTATTGAATCCCACCCGGAGACCGAACCGGCAATTGATGAACCTGAAATGATCAACATGGATGACATCGAGATAGCTGAAGTGGAATT
>CAZKOV010000133.1:0-2205 GCA_964554465.1 uncultured archaeon | reverse complement strand
GAGGATGTCTATTTCATAAGAATCGATATCGTTCTCAAATTCGTTACCAACTTCTTTCATAATATCGTTGATATCAGAGTCTGTCTTCGCGAAGAATTTGATAACCATGTCATAGCTTCCGTTCAGTCTCTGAAGCATCGAACTGTTCGGATGTTCACTGAGTCTCTTTATTATCTCTTCCTCCCTTCTGATGGAGCGGAGTCTGATAAAGACCATGAAATATTTCCATCCGAGTTTTCTGGCATCTATTACCGTATTGAATCGCCGGATAAGACCGATATTCTCCATGCGCCTTATCCTGTAGTTGACTGATTCCTTACTGAGATTGACTTTCTTGGCAATCACCGAGAACGGGTCTCTTCCATTTTCAAAGAGGGATTTGAGGATTTTCTGGTCTTTTATGTCAAGACCTTTCTTCAGGACTTCTTTCTTACTATAAACCTTCATATTTATCATATATGTTAAAGATTTATATATTTTACTTATTTGATAAAAAATAATGATTATAATTTAATATTACTTATTTTACTACTATAAAAAGATTAAATTTATATATAATAGAAATAATATATTTGAGGTGAGTTTGTGAGAAACGATACATATCTTAGAAAAAATGGTTTTCATGTCGTCACTGCTGGAGGTACAATAGATTTCCAGCCAAATCCAAACTATGAAAGAGATTCCCATAGGGTAGACTTGCTCATTCCAAGAGAGAACTCAATAGTTCCTTATTTTCTTAGAGATAGAGTTAGAATGCAAAACGATATTGTATTTTCAAGGGCTTGCATGAAAGACAGCAGAGAACTCAACGCAAAAGACAGAGAAAAAATACTTGATGAAGCAAGAAAGAGTCAGTATAAAAAGATCCTTATTACTCATGGAATAGTGGAAATGGATAAAACCGTTGATTATCTTAAAAATCATCAGAATCACCTAAAAGGAAAAACTGTTGCTGTAGTAGGATCCCGTATGCCTCTCTCAGATTATAGATCCGATGGCGGATATCAGTTGGGTTATGCAATCGGGGAATTGCAAAAGAGTAAAAACGGAGTGCATAAATTCCATCCGGATGATACAAAAACAAAAACCGAAGAAAAACTGAATAATACGATATTTTTATTTACCGGAGGTACGATAGATTCGCATTTCAGCGAATATGCAGATACTGCAATACCCTATAACAGTTCAATAATTCCAGAATATTTCAGAAACACGTTAGGAGTAATACCCGCAGAATCAGAAGTATTCAATGAAATATGCATGAAAGACAGCAGACAGTTAACTGAAACTGAGATACATAAATTATTGCAGACTTCTCAGGACAAGGGTCATAAAAATCAAATCATAACAGCGGGAACATACGCATTACCGGATTTAGCCTCCCGTTTCGAATTCATGAGAAGCCGTAAAGATTTGGCTAATTCCAAATACATTTTCGTAGGTTCTATGTTACCAGACGATGTGTATCTAAATGACGGATGGTTTAACATAGGTTTTGCACTTGCAAAGATGGATTCAATAGATCCGAGTGTTAATGTCGCAATGCATGGGTGGGTGACTCCACCAGGAAATGTATTAAAACAATTGCAGGAAGCAAGGTTTAAGCTATATGATGAATCAATTCAAAAGTAAATAAATAGCTCTAATACAACCTCTTCCCATTTTCCACTTTCTTATCAACCGTCGTCAATATGACGCCTTCTGGTGTATCAAAACCCGTGACCAGAACTTCGGATAAGAACGGACCAATCTGTTTCGGCTGAAAATTGACCACACAGACAACCTGTTTTCCTATCAGGTCTTCTTTATTCTTGTAAGGTCCCACAATCTGGGCGCTTGACTGTTTTATTCCTATCTCAGAACCCAAATCTATCTTTAGTTTGTAAGCGGGCTTTCTTGCCTCGGGGAAATCTTCAGCAGAGATTATAGTCCCTACCCTGATATCCACTTTTTCAAAATCCGGATATTGTATCTTTTTTTCCATATTTTTCATTAAAACCTGTATTTAAATATGGCTCCGTCTCGGTCTTCCAGAAACCTGTTCAGACGTTGCTTATTAATGAGTAATTACATATTTTGCTTTTTTGTTGATATTGGTAAGAAATAAACACTTTTGTCCAAAAAATAGAAATTCATCCTTATATTGTAACAAAAAAGTGTAAAAATGATAAATTTATATATTTATACACTATAATTGATAAGATA
>CAZKOV010000132.1:0-2213 GCA_964554465.1 uncultured archaeon | reverse complement strand
ATCGTTATGGGCTGCGGCTTCGGTTTCGCATACAGCTCGCACCTCTA
The DNA here is from genome assembly GCA_964554465.1 of uncultured archaeon. GTDB lineage: Archaea > Aenigmatarchaeota > Aenigmatarchaeia > QMZP01 > QMZT01 > JAADIF01. The sequence continues at coordinate 2,166 of CAZKOV010000132.1, read as the reverse complement.
CTACGGCGCCTGCGGCACAAAAAAACGTTCCGTACAGATGGTCATTCACGAAACCACAATCTCTATCGGGGTAATAGTCGGCTCGGGTGCCGGCGGATACTTCGCAAAGAATCTCGGCCTGCACTGGCCGTACTTCTTCGCCCTGATCCTCCTGACAGCAGGATTTCTCGCCCAGCTCATTCTGCTGCTAAATGGCAAATATACACAAAACGCAAGAAGCCTGCCCTGAGGAATTCGAAGGGACTCATGTTCTTCTCAAGAAAATTTTTAACCAGATTTTGCTTTATTCTACAAAAAGTGCTAATATTATGTTTTCGAGAGGTCCGCACCGCATAGAGATTATTTTGGAAGTGATAAATGCCTGAAAATATAGAAAGCTTAAAAAACAAGATTGAAGAACTTCAAAAAGAAGTTACAAAACTCAAATCAAGTGTTAAGAAAAAGAAATACGGCCTTGTATGGATGGATGTACCAGAGGCTTTCGAAGATGATGTTGAAAATAAACTCCCTATTCTTAAAGAAGTACCAGATAAGGCCATCGTAAACGATGATGACAAACCTACCCATATCCTTATCGAAGGTGATAACTATCACGCTCTGACCTGCCTTAATTATACACACAAAGGCAAGATCGATGTTATTTACATTGACCCTCCTTATAATACGGGGAATGATGGTTTCAGATATAAAGACAGAAGATTTATTAATCAATATCCAGACGGGACTGAAGTAAAGCAGGACAATCCTTTTCGTCATAGTTACTGGTTATCTTTTATCCACAAAAGAATTGAACTGTGCAAACCGTTACTGAGTGATAGAGGAGTTATTTTCATAAGTATTGACGATAATGAATATGCTCAGTTAAAATTATTAATGGACGAAGTTTTTGGGCCTAAGAAATATGTATGTAGCCTTGTATGGGAAAAAAAGAAGAAAGGTTCTCACCTTAATGATTTTACGACAAATGTGAAAGAGTATATTTTAGTATATTGCAGTAATGAGTTACATTTTAAAGGATTAATTGCACAAATTGTCTCGCACCGTGAAACGTACCCTTGTGTCAATCCAGGAAACGCAAGGAATATAAGAAGAATTCCTGCAGGTATCAAATCTAACTATCGACAAAGCGATTTTTTTATGCCCGCAGGGGAAAGTATATCTGCGGGGAATATGTCGCTTAAACTGGTTTCTGATTTAGTAATAAAAAATGGGATATTGGATAGAGAGCTTATTATCGAAGGAGAATGGAGATATACGCAAGACAAAATGACAGCAATGGCTAAAAAAGGAACTTTGTATATAACCAGAGATCTATATATTAGGAATGTAGTGGTGGAACCAAGGGAGAAAAAGTTAAAAGATTTGCTTCCTCGCATTGATTATAATTACTTACTGGAACAAAAAAACAGGCTTATAGAAGAACTTGAAAAGGAGGATAAAGACAGAGATCAAACAACCATTACCGAACTTTAAAATAAAATTGCCAATATAGAGTGTGGCATACATGTTATTTATGATCCTGACAATTTATATGTTGGTGGTTGGGGTTCAAATGAGGATGCTGACAATGAACAGAGAGACTTGTTTGGCACAAAAGTCTTTGACTATCCGAAACCGATAAAATTAATACAAAAGCTTATTAACACTATCAGAGAAGATAGATTGATAGTCCTGGACTTCTTTGCAGGAACAGGAACAACAGGGCATGCAATATTAGAACTTAATGTATCAAACAGCATTGAACGGCAATTTATATTATGCACGAACAATGAAGCTGAAGGGCAAAGTAATATAGCAAGCAAAATATGTTATCCGAGAATTAAAAAGGCGATAAGTGGATACAAATTACGGAATGGTCAACAAAAAGCTCCTTTGGGCGGGAGCCTTAAATATTACAAAACCGCTTTTATCGGGAAGAATAACATATTAAACGCAACCGATGAGGATAAGATAGATCTTGCTCACAAGGCAGGATATTTATTGGCGATAGCAGAAAACGCTCTCTATAAGGTTAAGGAAAATGATTTCTGGCAGTTATATGAAAATGGTGAGAAGTACACGGCTGTGTATTTTCGAGAGGAGCTTGATCAGTTTGAAGAGTTTGTTTCTATGGTCGAAAAATGCGAATGGCCTGTAACAGTATACATTTTCAGTTGGGGGGATGAG
>CAZKOV010000131.1:0-2229 GCA_964554465.1 uncultured archaeon | reverse complement strand
TTTCAGGCACATAAGCCTATTGCAATGCTTAACAAGGAAGATGCGGCAGAACTCGATCTAATGCCTCTCGAAAGGGTATTTTTGAAATACAAAAACAAGAATTGTATAGCAATTGTAAACATATCCAAAACGACTGTCAAGGAAGGGGAAATTCTTTTATCAATAAACGCTCTGAACGAACTGGGTATAAAGAAACCCTCTATTATAACAGCTGTTCCTGCATCACCTCCGAAGTCTCTTGAATTCATAAAGAAAAGGCTCAATGGCACCGAACTGACAAGGAATGAGATTATATCCATCATAGAAGATACTGTTAACAACAAGCTTTCTGATATAGAACTTACGGCCTTTGTCCTGTCCCTGGAAAACCACCCGATGTCCATAGACGAGGCTACATATCTTTCCAAGGCAATGATAAAAACTAGTAAAAAGCTTAACCTTGGAAAAAGGGTAATTTATGATAAGCATTCAATAGGCGGCGTTCCGGGAGACAAGACATCAATACTGGTTGTCCCGATTGTAGCTTCTTTTGATTTAACTATACCGAAAACATCCTCAAGAGCTATAACGTCACCAGCAGGGACAGCCGACAGGTTCGAATGCATAGCTCCCGTTGAACTCGAGATTCGTGAAATAGAAAAAGTCGTCAGGAAGACAAACGGCTGCCTGGTCTGGGGAGGAGCTGTTGATTTGGCACCGGCAGACGATATGTTCATCAAAATAGAATACCCCTTCTCCATAGATCCTTTCCTTCTTCCGTCAGTCATGTCAAAGAAGAAGGCGGCGGGGGCCAAATACCTCGTCATAGATATCCCCACGGGTGATGAGACAAAAATCAGAAGCGTCAAGGAGTTCAATAAACTCTCACGGGGATTCATTGAGCTGGGGAAAAGGATGGGCATGCATGTAAAGACATTATCAACGTTCGCTGACCAGCCTTTAGGGCATGCGGTGGGCCCCGCATTGGAAGCGCGAGAAGCCCTGTCAGCTCTGATGTGGAAAAGACCTCCGAAAGACCTTGTCGAAAAGTCATGCGCTCTGGCGGGCGTTTTACTCGAGTTTGCGGGCCACAGGAACGGTAAAAAACTTGCCATACATGCACTTGAATCGGGGAAGGCTTACAGGAAAATGAAGGAGATAATAAAGGCACAGGGAGGAAACCCCGACATAAAACCAATAGACATTAAAGTAGGAAAACACAAGATAAAGGTCAAGTCAAAGAGTTCAGGGATCGTCGAATGGTTCAATACAAAGGCTGTAGCTGAGATTGCAAGGGAACTGGGAGCGCCCAAAGACAAGGGAGCCGGTATATACTTCCACAAGAAGCTCCGCGACTGTGTAAAGAAAGGGGATACAATCTTCGAACTGTATGCGGAAAAGAAATACAAACTGAAGAGAGCCCTCAGAGCCCTCCGAGAAAAAGACATGATGAATATAGACACGAAATTCGATATGGTACTGGAAACATATCCCGAAGAAACGAGGGAGAGGTTCTATTTTATATTGGAGAGATAAATGACGGATGCTTTAGACTCTGCCTAAAGATTTCCAATTACCTTTTTAAACCTTTTTTATTTAATTAATAGAGATATAAGCCGGAACCGGCATCAATTGGTTGCCGTAGGAAATCTATAGATATACAAAAAAGCCGGAACTGGCGAGGTGATGTAAATGACTTTTAAAGTAGTAGTATCGGACCCAAAGACAAAGAAAGCGTATCAAAAAGAAGTAGAAAAAGCGGCTGCCGGTCTTTCGGGTAAGAAAATCGGTGATAAGTTCTCTGGAAAAATTCTAGGATTAGACGGATATGAACTTGAAATCACCGGCGGATCCGATAAGGACGGATTCCCGATGAGGAGAGATGTTTCCGGAACAACAAGAAAGAGGGTCCTTTTAGCTTTCGGTCCGGGTTTCCATCCGAAGAAGAAAGGCGAAAGAAGAAGGAAATCAATCCGCGGGAACACGATAGCCAACGACATAGCACAGATCAATGTGAAGGTCGTAAAGGCTGGTTCCAAGTCAATAGCGGCTTCATTCGGTGTCGAAGAGAAGAAAGAAGAACAAAAGAAAGAGGAAAAATCAAAGGAAGAAGCACCAAAAACTGAAGAGAAAAAGGAAGAGAAAGCTCCTGCAAAAGAAGAGCCAAAAAAGGAAGAAAAACCAAAATCAGAACTTCCGAAGGAGAAACCAGCTGAAGAAAAGAAAGAAGAGCCTAAAAAAGAAGAATCA
>CAZKOV010000130.1:0-2237 GCA_964554465.1 uncultured archaeon | reverse complement strand
GGATAGTAATATATCCGTAAGTTGTTCTTACTGAGGATGAATTACTATCACTATCAGTTATAGTTCTTAGACTCGCTTCACTAAAAGTATCTGAAGCGGGTGTATCTAAACCATTGTTAGTACCAAGATTTGTACCTACTGTTGATGTTGATTTTAAGAAAGCATTCTGTACTTGGAATTTGGCTTCTTTAATTTTCTTCTCCCTTAGTCGTCCAAGTTCATCGGCAACTCCACGCAGTTTTGTTTCTTTGTAAAGTTTCCCTGTAACTTCGACGGGAAGTGAAAAATAATGAGTCGAGTTCCATATAACAGAAAGCTCATTGAAATAGCTTTCGCCTGCTACTGAACGCTCACCTCTTACAGTACCTATACAACGGAAAATGTCATTATCTACTGTATAAATAGCCTGCGCTTTAAGAGTTTTCATCTTAATTGTTGAGGTGGAAGCGACATCGCTGATAAAAGCCTGACCTCTTTTTGTGGTAGAAGTCGAATCCCATACTTCAAATAATAGTCCTATTAACGAATCGTCACAAGTAGAACCGTCTGAAACCAATCCTACCAAAGTATCAACTGTGATAGCACTTGATTCCGTACCTGCTGCGGCGATTGTTACAGTACTTCCATTATTATAGAAGTATTGATCTACATAAGTCGGTGAATCCTGAAACATCTTAAATAACGGATCAGGTGTTGCCTTATTGTCCATCATATTGAGCCAAGTCAGCCATTGGGTCTGATTCTGCCAATAATCGAACACAGGGAAGTTCTCATCGTAGAACTCCCTTCTGTCCGTAAATAGAACATTTGACACACCGCCTTGAAATAGAATTTTTCCTGCGACTGCCATTTAGAATTAAGTTCCTTTCTTTTTATAAAGGTCAGCATGGTTATTAGATTTTGTAAAAGAACCTTCTTCCAGTCCGACACCAACTCCACCGCCCTGTCCTATAGGACTTGCGCCTGAAAGTTGACCACGCTGGTCTCTCTGTCCTTTCAAATCATCTATGTTACCACCCTTATTCTTTCTGTATTTAACAAGTTCACCAATAGCATCAATGAATTTTTCGCCATTGGTTTCCGTCAGAGTTTTCCACAATTCATCAAAGTCTTCTCTTTTGTGACCTTGAGTACCCCACCTGCCCATTGCGATAGCTTTTGTGGCTTCAAGATTACGCTGTTGTTCACGTAATCTTTGTTCCTGTTGTAACTGTTGTTCAGTTTTACCAAAAGCATCTTTTATTTCACCGATTTCTTTCTGGTGCATCTTTCTATCATATTCCCGTACCTGTTTGTTGTATTCTCTCTGTTTACGGTAATATGTAGTCCATGCATCGGGGTCATCGGCTAATGAGACATTCGGAGGTTGTGGTTCCTCTGGTTCTTCGAATTTTTCCTCTTGCGGTTTTGGAATCACACTCTTAAACTGCTCTTGTGCTTGTTTAAAGGCATTCTCCCTTTCTTCCAGCAATTTTTGGAATTTTTCTCTTTCTTCGGCTCTTTCTCTTTGTTCCTTGTGTAAAGCCCGTTGATAGGACTTCCAGTTCTTCGGGTTTTCAATTCCGTATTTTGTTTTGAGTTCCTCATCGGAAACCTCTAAGAGTTTTTCAACGCTCACTGATTCACTGTTCAATTCACCAGATTCGTTGGGAGCCTGCTCGGAATTTTTTTCTATGTTTTCCATTGTAACCTTTCTTCGGAATCTCCACTTGGAATCTCCCGAAAATTGTGAATAATTATATTTAGGAAACTTTTTCTTTTTTTGCTTTAAGCATATCTGCCTCACGATACTGAGTCAATAATTGAGATTGCTCAAACTTCGACAGGATAGAAAATGCTTTAGCTTTGAATTTCTCTATAATCGCTTTCTCGTTTGCTTGTATAACTTCACGACTCTTTGTCTGAAGTTGTCCATCCAAATCTTTTATAGCAGACTGTAATTGATTAATAATCTGTTCTGCCTGCTGTAATTGACTGTTGTGAGCTATTATTTCATCTGCATCGGGTAAGCCGGAGTCTTTCAGTAAGTCTGCCGATTCTCTTATTGCACCGAGTTCAAATAATCTTGCTTTATTCTCAAATCTCTGCTGCAAGTTTGTTGGTAAAGTAGAACCAGATACTATCTGTAAATCATATCTTTCCACTGTGAGGTCATTTGCAATTTTATATTTACCTTCTTCATCCATCTGCACATCGTTAAAAATTTTCTGTGTTGCTTTATTAGAAGGTGAAAGAAT
>CAZKOV010000129.1:1520-2267 GCA_964554465.1 uncultured archaeon | reverse complement strand
TAGGAGATATCTATCTATGCGCGGCCCAGAGCTTTGACATAACGGATCCGAGGCGTTACGGTTTCGATGCTGCTGTTGAATTTCCCCCTCACGGGCTTGTTATCCCGGTTATTAACCAAATGGCTCAAATTACCAATCCCTACTTTAAAGGGTTAATACATAACTACAAAGATGCCATAGATTTTGAGAAGGGGAAGAAACATCCACGCTATACTCTTTTTAGAACGGTGATGCCTTTATGGGATAATACTCCTAGAAAACAACACGCCAGTACGATTTTTGCGAATACTACACCTAATTTATATAAAGAATGGTTGGCACATGTAATTGCATACACAGACAAAAATCTTGCAGGTGATGAGAGACTTGTTTTCATCAATGCATGGAATGAGTGGGGAGAGGGGTGTCACTTAGAACCAGACAGAAAATACGGCGACAAGTTTTTAAAGGCTACAAAGGATCTTTTAAGAACGGATGGTAACATATAGCCCAAAAAGTCATTCTAATTTTTTTGGAGAATACTATGTATAACAAGGAGAACTCGCAAAAACTCCTGCAGTTTTTCCTATATGAAAGATTCTGGGTGGTTAGACATTCTTGCCAAGAGCATTGATTAATGGTGTTGAGTTGCTTGGATTCTCGCTTGAGACGGTACAGATCAGCAACGTCGCGGTCTCTGGTAAAGCGGCGGCGCGGAGAATTTTCCTATGCAAGAAATTTGTCAAGTATGGAAACTACCTTGTATCT
>CAZKOV010000129.1:0-1510 GCA_964554465.1 uncultured archaeon | reverse complement strand
CCAACACGGTTTTCAGATCATAGCTTTAATACTGTTTTTTGCGTACTCCGTCTTTTCACATCTTACAGAACCAGATCACATAAAGTGGTTAGAGGAAATGTCGAGGATATTGAGACCGCGTAGCATCCTTGTTGTGACGATACAGGGACGCAATTTTATTGAATTTTGCAGATCTTTGCATGGGAAAAAATGGCCTCAATTTTATAACAATTTAGCCAAAGCATTTGTGGATATCGAGGTAGCCCTTGAAGAATACGATACAAGGAAGCTTCTTTACAGTCAACCAGGGGAGTGTAGGAATGCTAAGATTCTTTCTTTGGACACACCGTTATTCCGAGAAATTATATAGAACTTGAGTGGCCTAACTATTTAGAGTTCAAAGACTATATCGACGATTGAAGGTTATTATTTCAGGCCATTGTCGTTATGAAAAAACGTTTGAAAAAGCAAAAAACGAACTTTGAAGACCGTGGGGAGATCTTTAGAAGAAATTATTCTATGAGAGAAAGATGATTATATCCAGCGCATCGGACATATCGAATCTATCTTGAACAATATCTACAGATCAAGAGGCAGGAAGCGATTGTTGATCTATTACAGATTGAAAGATAAGTTTTTTCCATTGAATACTAAAGTAAAAGAAAAAAATAGTGAAGCTTATTTTCAAAATTATTTAAAAGGCTATTACAGTAACGCAAAATTTCTTTGAGAACTTATAGCAAAGTTGAATATTTTTTATCATGTGCATCTGCAGAACTACTAGATTTGGATGAAAAGATGAAAAAGAAGATGTCGAAAAATCATAGGTTATATGAATCGAGATGGTTTGAAAATGAATTTGGCGAGAAATCAGAGGAAGTTTTCGAATCATCCGGATGTGAGATGAGTAATCCCTTTGTTATAGTGGAGGAATCTGAAAAAAAACCTGAAGTAGATAAAAACAAAATCTCCATAAAACCCATAAAAGCTTATCTTAATATCTTAGCTTTTTTTACCAATGCTGCTTTAAAACGCGAAGTTATTAGAAATTATCCTATCTCTGCTATCATTGACCCGACAACTTTCTGTAATCTTCGCTGCCCTGGCTGCTCAACAGGATTGCGACTTGGTCTCCGCAAACCAACCTCCTTACAATGGAAATTATACAAGAAACTAATTGATGAAATAGGTGATTACTTGTTTAAAATTCGCATGTTTAACTCCGGCGAGCCTTTGCTTCATAGCCAGACGCCAGAGTTTATTAAATATGCAAAAGCAAAAGGCATACAAGTTTCTCTTGCAACTAATTTAAATCCGAATCTTACTGATGAGTATATTGAGCGCCTCGTCAAAAGCGGTCTCGATGAGTTAAGTATCTCGCTTGATGGTGTAACGGAGAATACCTATAAAAAATATCGCAGAGGCGGGAACCTTTCGGTTGTGCGCAAGAACATGCTGAGAATTCGTGCCGCCAAAAGAAGATATGGCACTAAAACTCCAATTATAACCTGGCAGTTCCTCGTTTTTCGTC
>CAZKOV010000128.1:0-2278 GCA_964554465.1 uncultured archaeon | reverse complement strand
AACAGAGAAAATTTTTGTGAAAGTAATCCTTGACCGGCTCCGATTCATAGGATTAACGCGGATTAGTTTAAAATCAAAGGGGCGGGGGGAAATTGAATATCGAATGCAGAATGTAGAATTTCGAATTCAGAAGTGAACGTCGGGTAAAAGAATGCCACGCCGCCACAGGCGGGTAAAAAGACGCCCTTTTTTACTTGTCTCGGCGTAGTTTTAACGAAGACGGATTACTTTTAGCCACAGATGGACACAGATTAACACTGATTTATTATTTTTTTATTGACGCAGATTTCACAGATGCCGCAGATTTTATTTAGACAGGATAGACAAGATTTATTAACGACTATCGACTAAAAACTAACGACTAATTCCAACCACAGATGAACACAGATTTAATATTTTATGACCAGACACATTTGATTTTTATCCAAATCCACTTCCGACCCCACTTGAAAAACCATATCAAAATTAACCCTAGAAAAGTAATCATTAAAGCACATATGATCCAATGCCTTTCCCGCCAACTTGGCTGCTCCTTTACAAACTCATAAATGTTCTTGGCGAATTCATGTTTTATACCGTGAGCATCAGTGACTGCGATAAGTTCTGCCATATCTTCTTTAAACTCAAGATTCCCATATTCCCCTCCGTACTTACCGGACTTGTACTTTGCGTCTATCTCATTGGCAATTCGTGTAAGTTCAGGGTTTGCAACAAATTCTCGGAACTCCTCGGAGTTGAGATAAGCATCACGGGAATCCAATTTGAAGTAATACAGCGCATCCTCTTTAGCAACTTTGCGACTCCAAGCATCCTTGCGATTACTACCCTTTACATTGATCGTGTTCGGATAGAAAATACCATTTACGAGTACTCCCTGTGTCAAAATAGAACTAATCTCCAGTAATTCGAGGAACGAGCCGTTTGGTGTGTTTACCGCTAAATTTCTTACCGTAGAGTTCTTGCCGAGTTTAAAATACGAACCTGTGCCAATATAGTTTATAGTTGCGACCTCGTTATGATCATAAGATTCTATCTTGGCCCTGAGAATAGTCGGGTCTTTATCAGAAAAAATTTCTTGCTCAATTTGGCCTTCTACATTTCGTGATTGGAAAATTTGCTTTTCAGAAGGTATAAACTCTATCGCTGCCCCATGACTATTTGAAATCGTTGCTTTTATCAGAAACGGCTTATCTTTGAGAAATGAGAAATACTTATGATATGCAGGAAGCACCTTACTCTGTACTAAATCCTCATATTTCCTGAGGAATGTTTTCCCATACGCCTCCATTTGTACATCACTCACGATTTTGTTAGCATTCCAAACCATGACCCGGCAGAACACACCTGCTGCCATAACAAACACTGCTACGCAAAGTACCAAACCTATTAATTTGTGTTTCTTAAATTTCCGCAACACAGAATCCTTTGATCGCCACTGTTAAGGTAAAATCTCCCCACCGCATGGGTAAGAACCAAACAAACGACTCTATCTTTTTCTTGTAAATCTTTTTTGTTAGTCTCTGTAACAGCTTCACCCTCCCGGCCGGATATTCTCTTTATACAGAAGCAATATTATGCGTATTTACCATCCAAGAGCAAGACAAAAGCCTCCGCGGCGAACCTGTCCGGCGTAGTTGGGACGAAGACGGATGAGCGGGTCCAAATCCGCGGTTTGATTAATCGTTCGTAAGTCCCGCAGGGCCAGTTATCCCGTCAATCCTGTCTAAGAATACGGCGTGAATCTGTGTTACTTGTCGCGGCGTAGTCCCGATGTCGTTTATCGGGAGAGGACACAGAGAATGTTCTTATCCACGAATTAACACGAATCCCGGCGCACCGGGACAAATTTGTCTAACCGCGGAGAACGCAGAGGACGCAAAGAATTATTATTTACTAACGACTAATTTTTTATCGCAGATTACGTCTGCGTCTCGATAGAAAACCCCGATGTGCAAAATCGGAATGCGAGCAAATCGGGATTTCCGCTTCACTCCAACTTCGAGATAGAAGGAATTCTATGTTTGGCGTTTTATGTAAACTGTATAATCATTGTTAGAAGGTAGTCTGAAAAAGGAGAAAGAAGGAGACAGGATACAGGATAAGTCGCCGATTCGGCGACTGCTAAACAACAAAAACCCTCGACAGTGCCGAGGGCTAAATTTAAAGACAGATAATTCCTTCGTCACCAGAAAATGTTAACCCCGGAATTATTTTGTCACAGCTGATACCCGGCCGTGATTACTTACAAAAAGGGCCTAATAATCCCGCCAGGCGACGT
>CAZKOV010000127.1:0-2281 GCA_964554465.1 uncultured archaeon | reverse complement strand
CAAAAACAACAACATCAAGCTTATATTTTGATAACTCCCATGCAATTGCAGAACCAATGACTCCTCCACCAACAACTGCAACTTGGAAGTTTTTCATCTGGGCGTTGAATATGATGCCATATATAAATAATTTTTATATATCAGAGGTAAGTCTGCTTTATTTAAGCATTACATGCTACGATCTAGGTGCTATAGACTTTTACAGATCGTGGCGAAAGGAGGTTTAGATGGCTAACTCTGGCGGAAATGGAGACCCGATGAAAAAAGTCATGGAGCAGCTTGATTTGATACTACGAGTCCTAGCTATCCAGGTTGCTGAAGACAAAAGCATAACGGAACGAGCTCGGTTGCTGAAAATTGCTGGGATGGACAATAAAACCATCGCCGAAGTTCTTAATACATCAGCTGCAACAATACGTACACTCACTTCCAATCTTCGGAGAGGAAAATAACTATTTGAGGAATAACAATGGTAAAAAAAGATCGCACCGAAACGCTGCTTGCATTAATTCTTCTACAGCAGATGAAGTCTGCATCTCAGCAAGAGAAGATTGTCCAGTTGAATATTGCTGGTTTCTCGAACCTCGAAATTGCTAACATCCTGGGGACGACTACTGCAGTTGTTTCGCAGTCTTTATATGCGGCAAGCAAGGTCAAGCTTCCTAAAAAGACTAAGAAAGCTAAGGTAAAACTGCCTAAGCTGTAGCGTAGGGGCAGTCTATGCCAGCCGTGAATGACTTCAGGCTTGTTTCGTTCGATGTGGCCCGAGTACGGGCTTGCGGCAAAAACATCGGCAAAACTGTCTACTGGAAACTTTATGCGATTGAGAATGTTATGCGCATCATTATACATTCTATTTTAAGTGCACAGATAGGACCGAACTGGTGGCCTACGGCCGTTGACACTACTTTGCAAGGTAAAGTGCAGCGATTTAAGGCTAACTACGCTGTCCAGCCGTGGCATAGCTCGCCGGGAAACCATGATATTTATTACTTGGATTTGGCCGACTTGAATGAAATTGTGCGTGCTAACAGCAACCTCTTTCTGCCACTGATACCTGAGATCGATCAGTGGGTAGCTCGAATCGAGCAGGTACGGCTGCCTCGCAACATCGTCGCTCATATGAATTGGCCACACCAGACAGACCGGAGTCGTATCGAGGTAGTGTATGCAGACATTCAAACTCTTGTAACTCAATTGAGTTCTGCGCTTTCATTGACTATACCTCAGTGACGATTCCATAAATAAAATGGGATGAAGAAAGGAAAATGTGGGTAGCATCTCTATCTATGACTATTAAGTAAATATACAACCTTATGAATCATTGAAGTGGGGCGTTTGGAGTCAGGTTACGGTAATTCAATACAATTTAGCTGGAAAATATTACTTGTTATAAGGTCAATAGATATAAATTTTTCATCTTTGGCTAAGTAACGTTATCAAAGATTTTGATCAAAGGAGTGTTAAAATGGCTGAAGAAGAACTGATTAAAATAATAAAAAAAATAGACAAGAAATTAGTAATCTTACTAAATGAAAACCTGTCAAAAAAGGATCAAAAAGTCAAAGAGAAGGTTGCCTATCTAGCAAAGTTTGACCTTGATTACAATGAAATTGCTCAAATACTAGAAATACGTCCAACCCATGCGGCAAAAGAATTATCCAACCTAAAAAAAAGGGGGGTAAATCATGGCTCAAAAAAAATTGAATGAACTTGAATTATTAAGTGCTATCAGCAAAAAACTAGATAGATTAACTGCGATCATGGCAATTCGTGGCTTAAAGAGAGATGACCAAATTAAGATTCTCGCATTTTTAGGTTTCTCAAATTCTGAAATCAGTAAATACACTCTTATACCAAAGGGTACAGTAGATGTCGTCAGAGCAAAGCTTGGTAAAGAAGTAGCTAAAACATAAAAGTAGATAATGTCGTGAGTATAAAATAAAGTTTTTAGAGTAACATATATGGACATCATCAAACTAAAAGAGTCAATTATCGAGATTTACAAAGATAAACACGCAGCTAACATCCTAAAAAAAGTTAATGGCAAAAGGCATTATAAAGAAATAGCAGAGACTCTAAAAATCCATCCAACAATATGTTCACATATACTCAACAATGCCAAGACATTTGGTCTTCTTACGAAAGAAAAAGGGTTATATCGAAAAACTGATGAGTTCAAACATGCTAACATTGGGAGAATTCTCACTGAATCAAAAACTGATTTTCACGAAGAAAGAACATTAACAGTAAGAAAAAGAAAAAAAGTCACTGATTATGA
>CAZKOV010000126.1:0-2282 GCA_964554465.1 uncultured archaeon | reverse complement strand
CCCAGGCATAGCGGTGGGTCCCGACGGTTCATTCTTTGCAGACATTTGCTATACTGACGGAAAGATCTTACAGGAAGGATACTGCACCAAAGAAGGCAAGGTATCCTCTACAAAATACGAATGTCCAAAAGGTTGCGAGAAGGGAACGTGCATTGAAGAAGGAAAAGAAGAAACCTGCAGTGGTTGTTCATACGAAAGTGCGTGTCTTCCGATCGGATTCAGAAGAGGATCACAATATTGTGATATAGATCACAAACTGAAAGAGCAGAAAACAGGAACTGACGCATGTGACAATCATCATGAATGCACAAGCAATGTCTGTGTAAATGGAAAATGTGTAAGTCCGTCGTTCATTGATGCTATAATAAGCTGGTTCTCGAGTTTATTCGGAGGATAAACCCTCTTTATTTATTTTGAATTTGTGTTTTGACGGCGGAATGCCGTCTCTTCCAATCTATGGTTTTATCCACTCTATCTCGTAGTATTCGTATTTAGAACCGGGTATTACAATCCTTTTTAGAACGTAGTATGTAATAGAAGTTTCCCTGTCGGTTATTGAGAGCATCAGACTCAATCCCATCTCCTTTGCCATCTTAAGGAGCGATGCGAGTTCAACGCCGCCTATATGCTCGTCTTCGGAGACCACGGCGAGAAGATATCTTGGCTTATCCTTCGGGGTTTCCCTCACGAATATGCCTCTGTCTTTCTTCCTCCTGTAGGCGACGAAATCGACGGGATAGCTGATATAATCCTTAACCTCCATCTCAGGTATTCCCAGAATGAATGTCTTCTTTACCCCATGGGCTACGCGGACAGCCCTCGACCATTCAGAAATCAAAAGTTTCTGGTCTTTCGGAAAGACATGAAGGACATGCCTTGAGTGTATCCATCTATCATCCTTTACCGGGCTTGCCCCGGGGAAATATATCCTGAAGTGCGTCCCGAACTTGAAGCCGGTCTTTACCACATAGCTCTGGAGCCTCCAGTCCTCATAAATATCATAAAGCTCTTTCGTATATTCCCTTTTCTTGATTGCCGTGTCCAGTACCTTTGCCGCCGTTGTTTCCTTTTTTGTCTTTGCATCGATTATCTTTACTCCGAAATGTTTCGCAAGAAAAACGGTCTCAAGGAAATTCAGCTTGGACGTGTCGCCTCTCCCCTGCTTATATATTCCATACTGCCCTATCCAGAACTCTTCGAACAACCATTTTCCTGTCTCTTCATCGTCGAGAACAGAATACAATGCATCGGAGAACCAGTAGGCCTTCGCGTTGAGCTTTTTCGTCTGAAGCTTTCTTGACGGATACTTCTTGAATGTCTTGCTCTCATGCTTGCTCCTCACGTTGGTTAGCCTGCGGACTATGAGGCCGCGATCCCTCCAGTCTCTGTATGCATTATATTTAGTAAAGAGTCTGTCCTCCTTCTTCGAGAAATGGACTATAACGTCGGTGAAGGTCAGCTCCTTTCCCTTCGCATCGACTGCTGTCGCGTTCTGGAACTGCATGAGGTAAAGGAACTCCTCAGGCTCCAGCCAAATGATTCCTTTCTCTTCCTTGCCGAAGAAGTTCTTCCTCAATTTATCTAAGGTTTCCTCTTCTTTGGCATAACCACCTTTTCTCTTGTCGAGGTTTATTTGCATAATGAATACCTTATGCTAATATGATGTGTTTGGTTTAATAAGAATATGTAAACTATTTTTCCTTCATTTTGTTATTTATGCGTTTAATTATTCATGATGGAATGTAGTTCATTTAGTCAAAATCTCTTCTTATCTTCAGGACTTCAAATTTATTGTATTTAACAAATGTTTATAAAGATACGAAAAATATATCAATAATGTTAGTTTACCACGGAACAATAATTAAAAATTATAGGACTTGTTTAGTGAAGAAATCAAATATGTTCTTTTATCAAAAATCCAGAGAGAAGAAAACCAAGACTGAAAATCTCGATTATACTGATTTTGAAGATGCTGCAATTTATGCAATGATCGGAGGATTAGAACGTCTGGATCTTAATGACGTCCCTATTATTCTGGAATCGGAACTAGATGTTCCAAATCAGCGTGGTGTATTCCCCAAAAACGGGCTTTTTCCGGTAAATAAATTATGGGTCCCGAATGAAAATTTCATATTTCCTTATACTGCTAACGATTTTTTGGTAAGAAGTAATGAAAAATATTTTAGACAACAGGATCCTACGGATGATTTAACAGAAGAACAATTTCTCAATAATATGTAATGGACTGGCCGAGAACTTCGGTTTGATGCACATAAAATGTG
>CAZKOV010000125.1:0-2317 GCA_964554465.1 uncultured archaeon | reverse complement strand
TTTATTTATTTTGAAAAGGCGTGAATAGTTAAGCACAAACGGCCCCTTCTCGATTAATTTTAAGATATTCTAATTTAAATAAATAGCGACTCATGGTATCGTATTTAGTGAAAATACTCAAAATATGAGAAACCATCTAGATATACTTTTTAAATTCTAATTATAGTTCTAAATTATGTATTCCGCACAGATAGAAAGAGATTTGCAGCTTACAGATAAAATTTTTCACAGAAAGATGGATTCGAAATTGTTGGAAAAAACGATAAAGTCGGCTGAGAGTGGGGAAAGACTCAAAATCGAGGATGCCGCCGTGCTTTTAAGGGCCGAAGATAACCTACTCCGTCAAAGGATAGTCAATGCCGCAGGCGTAATTACCAATAAGCATCATGGGGTGTGATAGGATTGATTGCCCCACTTTATTTTTCAAATATATGCTGGAATGATTGCTCAACCTGTGATATGAGCAAAAACAATAGGAATCTGAAAAGAAAGACGCTGAATTTTGGAGAATTCAAAAGAGAATTCAATTTACTTAAAGAAATTGGCTATGAAACAATTGAGATAGTGGGTGGTGGGTTCAGTCTGAAAAGCGGCATTGGTGAAAGATTCTTGCAATTCATGGATTATGGGAAGAGGAGTATCAAGAACTTCGCATTTTTTGTTGATACTCTTGAGCCTGAAGATTACGAGAAGATTGCCGACCCAAGAATTACAATGATACACTGGCAGGAATCATATTTCAAGCACGACTATTTCAAAATGGTAAAGAGCGGGCCTAAAACGGATTTCGAGAAAAGATTGAATGCGCACGATTTTTATATGATGGCGGGTGGAAGAAAGGTTGCTCTATCAGTGCTTGCGGGGGTGGCCGATGATTTCTTGAAGGACGCATTCATGGTTTTATGCCATGCCAAATATCTTGAGAAACAATACGGCATAGCCCCATCTTGTTTTGGCACAGTCAGGATAAAGGAGATAGAAAGGAAAGGTATCAGGGAATTCAGCAAAATTCCCAATGAGCAGATGTATTTGGCAACGGCCGTATACAGGCTGATGTTCCCAGAATCGAATATTATTGCGACATCGAGGGAACCCCAAAAAATAATCGCAAGGCAACTGAAGGCAGGTGCAACCTTTACGAACACGACCTGCACCACAATACCGGGCGGCTATGCCGATATGGTAAAAAATGAAGATGCGTCATGCGGGCAGTTCCACCACGAAAGCCCGCCAATAGAAGTTGTAGAAAAGACCATCAAATCTGTTGGTAAAGAGATTAATTGGGATAAAGAACTCTAAAATTTCATAAAAGAGAATATGTTTCATACCCCCCGTTTTCAGTGTCAAAGACAGATTTATTCGAAAAGTATAATAAATATCATTTCCCATTATTCTCATGAAAAAAGCGACAAAGGAGCGACTAATCATCTTTATTGATGGAAGTAATTTTATCACGGCCTTCATGATACATGCGGTCAACATGAAAACGAAGTCGACTTTTTCGAGCTAATTGAAAAACTGAAGAATGAAAGGATGCTGATAGGTGTTTATTATTACAATGCCCCTCTCGACAGGAGCTATAACGAGGAAATCTATTGGAAGCAGCAGAAATTTTTCTCGCAACTGAGAAAGATACCGGGATTCAATGTCATTTTATGCACGCTGAGAAAAAGAAGAACACCATCGGGAAAAATAGAGTATAAAATGAAAGGCGATGACATTCACTTGGCTGTCGATATGGTCTCTTTTGCTTATGAAGATACCTATGATACTGCGATATTAGTGAGCGGAGACGGCGATTTCGTCCCGGCCATCAAAAGGGTTCAGAAGCTTGGCAAGAAAGTCGAAAACGCCTATTTCAGGATAAGCAGGTCCGATTTCCTGAAAAAGGTCTGCAATTCGTCTATTTGCCTCGACGATTTTATTGAGGACTGCATAAAGGATAAAAAAGGAGAATAAACCCAGTGTCGCCCAGGGACGAGCCCTGGAACAAGACTGGGGAGCATATTAGTTAATAGTTGACCTCTACGCTTAAAAAGGTAACGTTTTTTAAGGCTATTTAGAGCAGAAATATACAACAATAGATGCTTAACTGTGAAACCCGAGAAAATCTCTTATTCGCCTTTCCGTCGCCCTTGCTACCGTAATGCAAAAACCTTGTGAACCGGTAACTTTATATATACTATTAACCAATTGACCAATACAAATATATCAACGGAGGTCTTACAATGGTAGAATTCCAGACTGTGAAAGCAGAGGAAGTAAAGTTCGGGAAGAACAACTTTCTGGAGATCGCAAGGAAAAAGGCTGTTACCGA
>CAZKOV010000124.1:0-2371 GCA_964554465.1 uncultured archaeon | reverse complement strand
TCATGGAACAGGACTTTATTTCAGATGTGTTAGACAACTTGTCACACGCAGTCGGCGTGTGTGAGAATAACTGTTTTCATAGGGATAATTGGTGAATGATAAATAAAAAATAAGTCATTTTATCATTAATACTAAGAAATAGTTATAGGTCTTTTCTAAATTTTACATTTTAACTCTTAGAATTTCTGTATTCCTCGATGGTCTTACGTCCAAGCTTTATGTCAAGAACTGGGGAACCATTTATCGCATCAAGCCCTTTCACGTAAATCGTGGTCCCCTCGACTTTTACCAGAATCACTTCAGTTACTGCTATCTTTGATGACCTGTGAGGTGTCCTTGATGCGAAGACTCCGACTTCCTTTCCATCGAGACCCCTTCTGAAACGTTCTTTTGGATTTTCCGCCTTGTGGAGATAATAAACGATAGTGAGAATCTCTTCCTCGTCAAGCTTGTACATGAATCTCTTCTGTGAGGGAAAAAGCTCTATTCTCGACACCGAATTCTTGTCACCCTTAATGCCAAACGAACCATCAGACTTCTCAAGTTCGTTCCTGACGTAGCCTATTGGATAAATCTTAAATGGTTCCAAGTTGCCCTGAATGCGTTTTTTGGTATGTTTTTTCATCCTTACACCATCTTTTTCGCAAATTCCAAAAGATTTCCCAAAAATTCTACCCTCTTAAAAGTCATGATATACGCCTACAAGGATAAATATGATGAGAAGTATAATATTTATTAGGACTTTTTTCAGATGCGACAGACAAGTTGTCACAAACAGTCGGCGTGGCAAAGGACAACGGTTTTCATAATATTCATCGTTCTTGCTGGTTTTTATGAGTGTAACAAATACTGGCTCCCAATTGCATATGGCATAAGAAATTCTACAGCACAAAAAAGTTTATAATTCAAACTCATTACGTTATACTATGAAAAGAAACGCCAAGATGATTATAATCGTAATTTTGCTAATCCTGTTTGTATTAGCTTGGGCACCTTGGATGAATAATCAAGCTATCCACGACAAAATATTCCAAGAAAAAGCACTGGTAGACGGTACAATTGATAGAAACACGGGCGAGTTGATTTGCGATTATAACGTGATGTGGTTTCCATTTGGCAGATATGTTGCGAGTTGCGAAGGCGGTTATTTTGTGGCATTTTATGGTATAGTATCTCCATAGAATTTTTATTAATGGTTAGGCGCCTACTTTAGTTAGGTTTTATAAATTTCCTGTAATCACAGTTAATTATTTAAACACCTGTTTACAAAAATAGACACATGGTTAAAAAAATAAACAGTAATGAAGACACCTTGGAGCGTATTCTCACACTTTTCTTGGATGGTCCGACCAGGAAAATTCACGTAAGGGAAACCGCCGCATTGATTGGGATAGCACCGAGAACAGCTAAAAAATACCTTGAAATTCTGAGAGAAAGGGGATTATTGGTTCAGAAAAAGGACAAACTCTATGATTCTTACTCCGCAAACAGAGAGTCGGGTTTTTTCAGGGATTTAAAACTGTTCCACAACGTGAAAATGATAAAAGATTCGGGACTAGCTGAATTCTTAGAAAAAGAACTGAACTATCCCGCCATAATACTTTATGGCAGTGCCAGCAGAGGTGAAGATGTGGAGAATAGTGATATAGACATATTCGTCGTGGCCAAAAAATGTGAGGATGTTGATGTAACAGCATTCGAAAAGCGACTGAGAAGGGGGATACATATCATGTGTATGAATGAAAAGGAGTTCAGGTCAGGAAGAAGCAAAGAACTAATAAACAACGTAATAAACGGTTTTGTGCTCTCAGGTTTCTTGGAGATCTTTGAATGAATTGGAAAGAATGCATCGATGAAGGAACTGTGAGGATGGGTAGACCGGATGTTCAGCGTTCAAGGTCGCTGTTTTCCATGGCTGAAAACAGAATGGGTATTGTCAAGGAAATCAAAATGGACGATAACAGTGCTTCAGTGATATTCACAATGATGTATGATTCTATGCTTGAGATGTCCCATGCAATAGCTGCATTGAAGGGGTACAAGATACTGAATCATATTTGCACGACAGCTTTTATTGAAAATCTTGGAATGCATGATGTAGCCGTTAAATTCGATGGTTACAGAAAAATCAGAAACAGTGTAAATTATTACGGAAAAAGGCTGAAGAAAGACTTCGTGAGTGCCTCGCTGGAAGAAATGGGAAGAGTGATGGTCAAGTTAAGAAAGGAATATGAAAGATTGAGCAATGAAATACGTTAAAATCGGAAAACTGACAAGGAGTGCGACAGTACTGCTAGTCTCACGCAGTCGGCGTGGCAGAGGAATGCGGTTTTCATATGTATCATGTTATGCTTATATTCGAGCGATTCAT
>CAZKOV010000123.1:452-2379 GCA_964554465.1 uncultured archaeon | reverse complement strand
CCAGCCGCTTCGAATGAATACGACGAGTGTATGACGTAAATAAAAGGAAAGAAATAGGAAATTTGTAAATTAACCATTGAAACGGCTATCAAAGGAATTACAGAAAGAAAAGAATTAAGGTGAACCTCTCCCAAACTTCTGGAATGGATTCCAACCATAGTACCAATTACGACAATGAGTAAAATGGAAAAAAAAGAAAAAAGAAGAATCTCAAATGTGTCAAGAAACGCTGCGAAAACTAAAACAGGTAAAAATTGAAGAAAAAAAAGGATGCTAGAAGTGATAGCGAATTCAAAAAATAGTCGTTTCTTTGTAACCGGCGCGATTATTAATCTGTTATAAAGACTGTTACTTTTCAATTTTGCAATCTTTAACCCTGTTCCAGTCATTATCGTAAAGATAAGAATCAGAACCAAAATGGAATTTCCCTCGGAAAATCTATATGCCGGAAGAAATAGGATTAGAGGAAAAACAAATTTTATGATTAGGTTCCTTTTGTTTTGTATATAGTCCAATATCAGCATCTTCCAAATCATTTAGTTTCGTATCTCCTTCTTGCCTCCTCCACAACTTCAGAAGTGATCCGCTGGTATCCCTTTTCTTTTGCATAATTCTCAACCATTTTATAGACCATACGTCTCACAAATTTGGGGGCACGCTCAACCTTTTCCAACGCATCATTTGTCCAACTGGTAGATTCTTTTTCGTTAGTTAAGATTTCAATTCTAGTCGGGATACCGACAGACAGATATTTTTTCACAATATCGGGCAGCTCATCAACTGAACTAATGTAATCGGTTACCTCTTGATCCTTGAAGAAAAATTTTACTGCAATTAGATTGGATAGTAGAGTATCAATATTTTCGACCTGTTGCAATTTGCCATTATCCAAAAAAAAGAATCCGGTCAGCATATTTGACTTCTTCAATTCGGTTTGTTCCAAAAATAGTGGATATGTTATTCGCCTTACATTCTTTGAGAAAATTGAAAAAAACGTCTCTCGTTTCAGAATCCAATCCAAGCGTTGGTTCATCAAATAACAAAATTTTTCTTTCACTCAAAAATGCCTCTATCAAATACAGTTTACGCTTCATACCAAACGAGTATTCGTTAACATTTATGTCAAGATCCAGATTGAACTGATCGCTGATTTTTTTGATTTCATTAAACCTGTTTGAACCATACGTTTTCATGAAAAAAGTAAGATTTTGCATCCCAGTGGTAAATTCGAAATGAGAGTTTTCATCAAACACCATAAAAATTGCTTTTCTAACAAGGTTTCTCTTTTTTGCTATCTCCATCCCATGGACATAATATTCACCTTTTTGCGGTTTACATAACGTGGAAAGAACACGCATTAAAGTGGATTTTCCAGAACCGTTCCTTCCAAAAATGCAGAGAATTTCGCCTTCTTGCAAATTGAAGGTTATGCTCTCGATTCCTTTTCCATTGGCATACAAGGAATCAAGATTTCTACATTCAATGGCGTTTGTCAAGTTTCAGCACTGTCACGAGCTTTCTTCATTATTTCAGGAGTAATAATTCTAAATCCCTTTTCCTTAGCGTACCGTTCTATAGCAAGAGTTGCCATCGGTCGTGCAAAACTGGGTATGTTCTCCAATCTTTTTCTGGCTTCATCACTCCATGAAACCTTCTCATAAACATTCTTAATCTCACGTGCTTTAATATTCAGGTTCTCCTTTTCATTTGAGGATTCGTTAACAGAAACAATCAGCACATTCGTAGTTGCCAACTCTGCAATATTTTCAGCCGTTGAACCAATCTGCTCATGTTGTCCTCTGTGCATCCCAAATTTTCCAACAACAAGGAGATCAGGTTCGTCCTCCAGAATTTTCTTGTATAACGCATGGACGGGTTTACCCGTCAAGAGTTCGGTTTCAACAGTTATTCCGTTTTCGTCAGCAAT
>CAZKOV010000123.1:0-442 GCA_964554465.1 uncultured archaeon | reverse complement strand
CAATTTGTTTTAGCACTTCAAGATAATTTCTGTAAAGCCCTTCCAGACTTTTGTCTATGACCATATTATGCAGGTCTTCCTGTTCCTTGAACTTGAACACTTTGCCTGATTCATCACTTAAAACGCCAGCTAACGAAGAAAAAACAGTTTGATGGAGAATTGGATTGAAACTTGTTACTAGTTTGAGTTCTGACTGAAACCTCTTTGCGAAGTTCAGAGCCTTTTCAAACATTCTATGAGCATAAACGCTTCCGTCAATTGCAACTAATATTTTGTTGAGTGTACAATCTTTTTTGGCAATCAAAACATCCGTTTTTGCGTGTCTAATAACCCGTTGAGTATTACTTCCAAGCTTTGAAAATTCAGCTATTTCTCCAAAACCATGTGCACCCATAATAACAAGATCAAAGTGCGATGATTCATTGATTATCTTGTCAGAGTT
>CAZKOV010000122.1:0-2401 GCA_964554465.1 uncultured archaeon | reverse complement strand
AATGCATATCCAAGCTTCCTTACGGTGGTCGCAAGTTCTTCCGAATGTGCGGCCATGTATATACCGGTTGTAACCCCAACCCGCAGTTTCCCCATAAATAAAACCTCAGGGATATACCCCACTTAATTTGAAGCAAGTCTGTTTAAGAAGGTCGTAAATATACTTCGTATCTTTCCCAAGAGGTGTTGCATATTCCTTGGAAAACCTCTCTTTGTTTAATCTTTCATAAGGTCCCTTTTTTCTCAGATAACGTAATATTAATTTATCATACTTTGGCAGTTTCTCAATTCTCCATTTAATGTATCTCTTTCTAAGCCTTTGGTGTAATAGTAGATTTTTCTTTTTCTTTTCTTTCTCCTTTTTTATTTTTTCGCCTTTTCTTTTCTTTTCTTCTTTTTCAGCTTCCTTAAAAATGTCATCAATCTCTTTTTCTAATTCCTTTTCAGCGTTTTTTGTTCCTATGAGCTTCTCAATATAACGTTGAAATCTCAGTTCCTTTGCATAAAGTTCAAGATGTAGTACAAGCAGAACGTTTATTGAGACAATATATGGAAAAATATGATAATAAATATCTTCCATCTCTAGCGGTCCCTGAGAGCCTTTCATGTAATCGGCTTCGTAATAAATGTCGAAAAAAGCGAAATATTTGTATCTTTTGTCTATTACGGTTACATATTTAACTATTTCATGTGTGTAATCCTCTGCTTTTGAAACAATGGCAAAGTATTTTTCTATAGCTTTTCTCAGATTATCATAATCATATTCATCATCGTTTTCAATTTCCTCTGGTTTAAGGAGGTCCCTTACAAAAGAAACCCCATATTTTTCTTCAAATTTTCTTGCCCATCTGAGGACAAAATCGTCAACAGGATTTTCTACCTCTTCAAACGGCTTTCCCATCTCTTCCGGCGTAAAACCCCTGTAAAACCAAAGCCTTGCTCTAAGACCGCTGAAGGGCGTATAAGAAAAAACCTGTGCCTCGTTTAACTTGAAATGGGTTTTTACTTCAGATATTTCCTTAATTCTTTTGTACTTGTTCACATAAGGTTTCAGCCAGTTGGCATATTCATTGAGTTGTTTTTCCTGAGCTTCCATGAGATTCTTGATTCTTGCATATCTTTCCTTGATGTCGTCAAAGAAATACTTTTTCCAGTGCTCATAAATCCTGTCCTTTGTCTTTAAGACGGTGGCCTCTGCGAGAGATATATTAAGCGATTTCTGCAGTTTTTCCAAATCCTCGGCATCCTCGGTTTTAAGTCTGATGAAATCAGTGATAATAGTGGGCCATCGTCTCGCCATCGAAATCATAGAATAGCCTTCGCCTGTATGGGCATCTACCCTGTCAACAAAGAGACTCCTCAGGACATGCTCTTTCCCCTCTTTCTTACTTTCATAAAAATAACTCAATATCTCATCATATTTCCTCAAATCGTTCTTGAAAAGCTCATAATCTGCTGTAGCTTGTGTCACCTGTGAAAGACCCTGTTTTATGTGCTGCTCAAGTTTTTCCTTTGCCGCAAGCGCAGTGAAGAACGGCGGTGTATGGATTGGATTCAATTCCATCCATTCGTCAGCTTTCAAAGGTACGAAATGCCACTTTACAAGACGGTAAAGGAAAACAAGATAAATTATTTCCGCCTGCCCCGGTAAGCAGTCTGGGTTTATGACAGAGACCTGATCCATCTCAGTCTTCCCTACGACATAGTCGCCTTTTATATTGTCTTTTCCAAGCAATTCATCTTTATATACAAGCAGGTTCTCACCTACCCTGTATATAGGTGGGCTCCCGATCCCGCCCGCTACATCCAGATATTCATCATCATAAGGCAATCTTTTTTTATCTCTTTCCTCTCTCAGAGCTTTTATCTTTTCATCGAAAAAGGATACCATAATTACACCATATAATTATATAATATAGTATTATCACCTACAAATTAAAAAGAATTTTGTAAATGCTTTCAGATATAGTAGTCCATAACCAATAAATTAACATCCGTTAATTAACTAAAATATGGTGATTTCGTGAATATTGAAGAGAGGATGAATCTCATCAGAGAGGTCGGAGAGGAGATAGTTACCGAAGAAGACCTTAAAAGCCTTCTTGAGGAGAAAAAAAATCCGATAGCCTATGATGGTTTTGAGCCTTCTGGGCAGATACATATAGCTCAGGGGGTTATGAGGGCAATAAACGTCAATAAGATGTTAAAGGCAGGTGTTAAATTCAAAATGCTCGCCGCCAATTGGCATGCATGGGCAAATATGAAATATGGGGGAGACTTGGAAAAGATCCAGACTGCTGGTAAATATTTGATTGAGGTTTGGAAACAGTGTGGTATGGATTTATCTAAAGTAGAGTTTGTCTGGGATGATGATATTAAAGGACAACCGGATTACTGGAAAG
>CAZKOV010000121.1:0-2449 GCA_964554465.1 uncultured archaeon | reverse complement strand
AAAAAGGGTTCTGTATTATTCTGGTTATTAGTGTTTGCAACCATAGTTTTCGCTATTTTTGTTATTGTTATAGGTTTTGATATAGGTGGGGATTTAGCGGCCTTTTTAAAGGCCACACCGAAACCCTAAATTCACGAAACAATTTAATAGAAACTTCTTTTTAAGTTTCCTAAATTAATAATTTTTTATGCGTGGCATGGTAGGACCTGTGCAGGAAGCAATATTTTTAGTAGCTAAGATAATAGGCTTCTTACTTTTGGTTGTTATAATTTTTAACCTTATCACGGAATATACCGATGGTATCTGTGTTCAGTCGACGACTCAGAGCATTAACGATCTAATTGATAATGTAAAGAAAGATGAAGGAAGCAAAGGTTATGCAACCATATCACTTAATAAAGAATGCATAGACGCCGTTGTTATCGCAGATAAGCAGCCTAACATAGGAATCTGGGCAGAAGTGAACTGTTATAATGACAGAAAAAACGAAGGTGGTATTTTCTTTATTACATATTACAAGGATGCAGGAATAAGTGATTACTTTGAGAGTGCAAAACACGGTGATATAGCTGCAATAGTTTCACATATAAAAAGAAGTACAAAAAACAAATGTCAATACGCACCCTTAAAACTTGCTTATTCGTCTTTGGATATCGTAAAAGTGAATGAAGCCAGACTGGAAATAAGAGGTTCGGGATCAGAAACTTATAGCGGGGTATATCTCCCTGCATTCAAAAAAGAAGGTTCAACCACGTATTGCATCCATTATACAATCAAGGATGAAGAGCCTCAAAACGTTTTCCAGATAGAAAGCATAACAGAGGGTGAGTGCTGAGAGCTGATCAAATGGATATTGTGATAAGAAAAGGTATTATACTGACAATTACTATAATAATATGTTTGTTTTGTGCTACAGTTGTGGCTATGGACAGATTATCCGAACTTGCGAAAGATATCCCCATATCATCATTCGATGTGGGAACTTTATTATCAAAATCATTCACGGAACTTAATAATATCGACAAAGCACAGAGATTTCTGAATTTCGGATTTCTGTTCAAAATAGAAATTGAACTTGATAAAGAAAACACCAAGCTAAAAGGACAGAATCAATACAAACTAAAAATTATTGCTGTTAAAGAAGAAGATGAAAAAGAATATAACGAAAAATTTGAGCAAAAATTTATTTCTGATATTAAAGGATGCAACGAGGAAAAATGTGTTTTTGTCTGCACGGCTGTCGGTATAAAGAAAGATGAAGACGGAATATGCATCCAATGTTATGATAAGAGAAAAAAAGAATTCACGGGAAGTTGTGGAGAAGAAGATTTCAGATTCCGCCCCTGTCCTTATTCGAATAGAACAGCAGAGGAAGAGGCAATTAAACTATATATGGAAAAATACGCTAGGTCCGATGTTAACGGGGTTTCGGATGAAGAACTATTGGCTCTCTTGAAAGCTCTTGCGTGGAAAGAAACTTCTTTTAGACACTGCAAAGATGGTGTTGTCCTTGTCGGCTTAACGGGAGATATAGGACTTCTGCAAATTAATCCCTATATACATAAAGACGGGGATTGGTATATACTTGAAGAAAACATAAAAAAAGGTAGAAATATACTTGTAAATAATTTGAAATTTTTTGAGGGGTACAAGGAACAAAAGCGCCTTGCGATTGCTTATTACAATTGCGGTAATACTGTAAGTAAAGCTATACCGGAATACGAATCTAAATACGGAAGCGCTAAGGAAATGGAATGGAAGAATTTTGAAAGCATATTGGCTAAATATTGTGTTCAGGTAGAGGGCGGGCCAACAACAGCGGATTATGTTAATATTATTGTAGACAATTATATGAAAAAATACATTAACAATCCCAACTGTTATGACTACGAGTGCGTATGATGTGATTTTATGGAACTGCTGGATATATTTTCTCTTCTTATTCTTGTAGCAGTCACGGCTTCAGTAATTATTGCTTCTCAGGCAGATTATGTCTCGACAAAAACTGTTCAGACATCGTCCACAGAAAAAATGCTCATTGTTGATTACAGTAAGCTGGTAGAGTCTTGCCTTCTGGATTTAAGTGAAGATAAATTTATTGATGCAGAAAAATTGGATCAAATCAGAGACGAAAGCCAAGACATAGACAAAATATGTAACATGGGTTTACTGAAAAATTTGTATGTCCGAATAAAATCCATTAATAATGACAGAAGTTGGGAATTCGGAAAGAGCAAAGGAGATAAAAAGAAAGCCAGTCACATGTCTTGGATTAATATAGAATTCAAAAACAAGGAAGAAATTCAAAAGCAAGAAGATTTCCAGCTGGAAAGCGGGGACTATGAGATCCAGATACAAAAGGTCAATAAAGGAATTCTGGAAAAAGATGCAATAATGCTTTCTTTCAAAAAATTATCGACAAAGGATATTTTATCAGAATTCAATGTCG
>CAZKOV010000120.1:0-2474 GCA_964554465.1 uncultured archaeon | reverse complement strand
GCGGAACTTGGCCTGGGAACGTGCATGCTCGGCTGGTTCAACCAGAAGAAGGTCAAGAAAATACTCTCAATACCCAAACTCAAACGAGTCGAGCTTATAATCTCCGTCGGCTTCGCAGCAGACCAAACCACCCCGGCCAAAAAAAGAAAACCAACCAACGAAATACTAACTTACAACAAATACTCTTAACATAGTATGAACCACACGAAGACGGGTTTAGCAGTAGTCGAAACGACTACTTGATTATCCCGCGGACCTGTGCCGCGGGCCAATTCTCTTTCTACTGGAAATCGTTGGCAATAGTGAATATAGATGATACAGCGCCTTTTGCAGTCGCCTTCGACAAGGTATGTCTCTTTGTCTTTTCTCTGGAGATGTGCACTAAATTCCTGAACTCTCTTACTGAATCTGACAACTTGGAGATACCTGATTTAAGAAGTCGCCCCTTTTGGCAGATCTCAATATAATCAACAAAGTTTTTGGATTTCACCGGAATGTTTTTGTGTCTCAAGTATTGCTTCAGCAATTCTTCAATCACCCCGCCGGCTAAAACAACAGCCGGCTTCGAAAAACCGTGTGATGCCAACACAAATGCCTGTTCGACATCACGAAATATAACATTCCTTGTGAACTGGCCCGATACGAAATTAATCTTCTTGCCAAACTCCTTCTTGCTGATGTCATATTCACTTCTTATGGCTTCCCAATTCTCTCTACTCGTTCCCGACGTTATCATAAGAACACTCCCTTCTGCATCATGCTCTGTTTCTGAGGATTGCCTTGAAACCGATTCATCTAAGCCTTGAATTATCTGTTCAATATCGGGCAACAACGCGTCAATTTCTGCGCTAGCCTCATAAACACTAAAGATATTATTCATCTCCACTTCTATATTATTTAAAGACTCAACAATACTTTGCGGAACAAACGGAGAAGCTGTGCGCTTAAGCTGAATAAGTAAATAATTGTACCCTACGCACATAGCTGTTTGCGCATCAGGGTCGTCACTCGGACCGCAAAAAAGAAACCCACGAATGTCGTTGATGATTTTTAAAATACGTTCCTTTTTAGACGACACTTTTCTCAATTCCTCACCCCCAACTACTTTTCATTTATCTTAATCATTCTGTGGCTTACTACTTTCGTGAAGCTTTGTAAATTTCGGTAAAATCTCAATTAGCTTCCTGTCGTACTCTTCTAAGATTAATAGGGACATATGGAGGGCAGACAGCGGCATATCGGAATCGAGAATCTCAGACTCAAAACCGAATGCTAACTGAAATGGATCATCGCCCGTAGCATCTGCATACGCCCCAAATCCTCCACTGAAATTTGGGTGCGCAAATTCGCAAAGGTCATCATACAAGGCCCGAATACCTTGCGCGCCTAACTTTTCCATCTCTTTGTCAAGCAAATCAACCACAGTCAGGATATTAACAGCTAAAATATTAACATCTCCTGTAATTTGTTGTCGCCTTTCACCAAACATTATTCTCATCAAGATATCATTAATTTCGCTCACATCTCTAGTTTCTACGGCGGTGTCTATCTTGGTATGAGTATAGAAAAGAAGAGCCGCAGTCTCAAAAGCCGCCCTTGCTAGGATTAATGCCGGAATTATCGCTCCTTCTTTGGACAACCTGGCTGAGTTCTTTGCAAGATCATGATAACGATACAGCAGGCTCACATGAATTAAGTGCGCCTTCAGTGCCGTTTTTGAAGTGTCAGACACGCCCTCGCGACTTATAACTTCCGGCAAACGGTTATTTACGCGTTTTAGTCCTTCCTCTAATTCGCCCCATGTTGAGTCATTATTATCTTTCATCCGAAAATCCACCTAATCAGTGCAATCTATGGCTTAAATTCTACCCATCCCCAATCCTTTTTCAATACCAAAATCCCCCCTCTAAATCCGCGATTAATAATCTCTTATCCTTATTCCTTCATTCTTACAATCTCTTCATGCTCTTCATGTCCTTCACGGTAAGAAATCCGCGGTTCCAATTCGTCGTCGGTCTCCAGTTTACCAATCAATAATCATTTAACTTCCCCCGCCAACCCTCCATCCAAAACCATCAAGTCTATAAAAGGCTCGTAGTCGTTTCGACTAGTCATAACGACTATGAAGAAGGAAGAAGAAAAAGGGACATTCTACTTTTCTCTTTTGCAAAAACAAGAAATTGAATCTTTCCAAATCCACGAAATTTATCCGCCAATCCAGACATTGAAAAACAAAAAACCCGCCTCGGTTAGCTCCCAGTCGAAGCGCAGCGAAGACCCCAGAATGTTTTTATCTGGGGCCTAGAATTTTTGAGCCCAAGCAGGTATCCATTTCCAGTATCCAGTATCAAGCATCCAGTATCGAGGATGTTTAGCGGTCGCCGGCACGGCGATTCTCTAATCCGTGAAATCTGTGGTTTCAAAAAGTCGTTAGTCTGTAGTCTTAGGTCTGGTGTCTTGAGTCTAATTAAATC
>CAZKOV010000119.1:2139-2475 GCA_964554465.1 uncultured archaeon | reverse complement strand
CAAATACACCTTTAATGCCCCCTCCGTCAATTGCCAAAATTCTTTTCATCCGTGAATCTCCAGATACAAGGATTCAAATTAAAGGCTATTATCCATAAAAGCCTTTCCTATTTAATATTGCCGACTCAGATAAGATTTTTGCCGTTGATATGGAAAATTTTTTGTTTTAATCGGCATAAGTATATAGAATCTGGTTGATATGCCGCGGTATCAAGACCAGGAGTAAAAACGATAAATGACTAAATTGCCCGAACTTACAAACGAACAATGGCAGGAATGCCTTGAACGGTTAACATTGCATGCCGCCAAAAAGTTCCGGTTTTTAGGCTGGACAGG
>CAZKOV010000119.1:0-2129 GCA_964554465.1 uncultured archaeon | reverse complement strand
ACCACAAGATGTAGCTTATGAAGCTATTAACAAGGTTTTGACTGGTAAACGCCGGTACAATAAAGAGGTTTACCCTGATTTTATGAATTTCCTGCAATCTATCGTTGATAGCCTCATCTATCATCTGTCGAGATCATTTGAAAGCAAAAGATTTAAACCTATCCCAGTCGCTACAACCGAGCAGGGAGATTTTGAGGAGGTTGAATTTGAAGGCCGAGAACCTAATCCAGCCAGAATATTTATCCACAAAGATATTGCTGAAAGGGTTAAGGGTATCCTTGCTCAGGAGTTCAAAGATGATGTTGTTGTAAACGGGATATTGGAATGTTTTGAGGCAGACATTACAAAGCCGGCAGAGATAGCAGAACTGTTAGAAAAAGACGTCAAGGACATTTACAATGCCCGGAAAAGATTACAGAGGGTGATAGACGGAAAATTGCAAAATTTAAAAATGGAGTACCAGAGATGAAAAATAATCTGGAACATTTTGATACTGATTTATGTGAGAAGCTCTTTAATTTTATCTATCCTGACCAGGAAGATATGGATCGCAAGGAGGTTCAAAGAGAACTGCAACGCTTGAATATTGATATGAGACCTGCAAAAGCCAAGCTTGAAATGGCACTGAATGCTTATTCGCAAAGCCGGAAAGCCCGAGCAGAACTTGAAACCGCCAGAGAAAAAAGACTATCATTACTTGATAAATTTAAGCAAGTAAAACTGCCAAGCCTTCCGACTCTGCGTAACGAGCTTCAGGAAATAATTGCACAACATTTAAGTACCTCTTTGCAGGCGGCATATTTCCGAAAGCTTGAAGAAGCTGCTACTGAACAAGACCTTAAAAGTTTATTAGAAGATATATTGCTTCTCGAGTCTCTCGACCAGGATATAGAAAATGAAAAGTAAGGGTTACAATAAAGCAACGGCTGAGGGAGAAGCAGAATGGCTGTGGAGATTATATGGCCTGTCAAAGCCGGATGAACTTGTTTTGGAGGATATTGCTTTTGCAAGAGGAGTAGTTGTAACTGAAGGTCCTTTAGAAAAGATGGAGGCTCGTCTTATAAGAAAAGGTGATAAAGGCTTAATACGGATAAGGCAAGACATCCCATATATCGGTCAAAAAAGATTTGCAATTGCTCATGAACTTGGACACTGGGAGCTTCACAAAAAAGATTGTCAATTTTTTGCATGCACGAGCGACGATATGGTAGCATCTTATAAGGCCAGTAAACAGGAAGGCGAAGCTAACATATTTGCCGCAGGTTTACTAATGCCATCCGGGCCTTTTATGGAACATGCTAACAAAAAGCGTTTTTCTTTTGAAGCGATTAATAATCTGGCAGACTACTTTATTACCTCTTTGACAGCAACGGCCATAAGATATGTTGATCTTAGTAATGACTATTATGCCGTTGTTTGTTCCGAAGCTGGAAAAGTAAGATGGTGGCGGGGAAGTGCAGACTTTGAAAATAAATTCTGGATTACACCGGGAGCAAAACTTTCAGCCAATACAATAGCAAGCAGTTTCTTCAGCAATTCTCGTAGTGATACCGGTACTGGGGAAGTCGATATAGATACATGGTGTGACAATGGATCACATTGTGAGTCGGATAGTTTCATCGAGGAATCCAGATATTTTGAGAGATATAATCAAGTTATAACACTGCTTAGACTGCCATAGAAACGAATACGAATTAAGCAGCCCACAACCTGATATTTACACAAAGATACACAAAACCATTTCATTTCCAAAAAAATCTGTAAAAAAATTCTTTTCTAACTGCGCTAACGCGCGCAACTTACGTTATTTGCCAAAAATTATTCAAATTTTCTCTTGCGCTTGGCCTGATTGCGCTATAGTAGTTCTCTGATATAGAAACATAAAATGATTAACTGTATTTTTGGAGGACATATTTATGACTCTCGGTTTGCGAAAAATAATTTTGCTGGGCCTTGTAGGCTGTGTATTTCTGATGGCCAACATTGTCGTGGTTGCCAACTGGCTCTCTGACAGCGGCGTTTCGGAATTTGCACAAACCATCAAAAATAACTATCTGACAGGCACCGCGGTCACGATTATCATTGCACTTTTGATATTATTAGTCGGCCCCGGCAAATCCGGCGGCGGT
>CAZKOV010000118.1:0-2503 GCA_964554465.1 uncultured archaeon | reverse complement strand
ATGTGGGGAAGGATCTTGTTGAACGTTTCTAAAATCGTAAACTTGGTCCCGCTCGAATTGGATTCAAGATCATTGATGAAATCTCTAGTTATGAAACGGATACCGGTAACATACGGACACTCAGCGAACTGGGCTCCCATATCCTTTAATTCTGCATAAAGAGCAACCTCTTTTTCGGGAATCTCTCTGAACGGCTTTATCCTCGGAATGAAGAGTTTATGGGTTGTAACAGGAGTCTTGCCCATCCTCGAAGCCCTGTTAAGGTTTCCGTTTATATAGTCCATCAGAATGGACTGGACCTCGTCGTCAAGATTATGGCCTGTGGCAATTTTCGTTGCACCGAATTTCCGGGAATATTTGTTCATCATGTACCTGCGTGCAACGCCACAATAAGTACACGGTCCGCCCTCCCAGATGTTCCCTTTTTTCTTTTTCACTTCTTTGATTTTTTCATCCAGCGATTTCCCAAAATCTTTTTTGAAAGAAACAATATGATGTTCTATAGCCAGTTTCTTGCACAAATCTGAAGCCATCCGTATACTTTCATCGCGGTACTCTTTGATGCCCTCATCTATTGTGAGCGCAAAGATTCTGATGTCCGGTCTCTTCTTGAAGACGTTGTGAAGGAAGTAAAGTGTTGAGCACGAGTCCTTTCCACCCGAAAGGGAGACGCATATAACATCATTCTTTGTGACCATATCATATTTGCTCATGGTTGCTTTTGCTTTCCTTTCGAAGCTCCTGAAGAAGTGACGACTGCAAAGATGTCGTCCTTCATGTTTTCTATAGAGTATTGCAGGCTGTTTACAATTCGAACATGTTTTCATGAGTTGAATTATAAGGTAATAGTATAAATACATAAGTCATAATATCTTCAGGGAACTCCATGGATGAAAAAGAACTGCAAGAGCATGCAGTCATGTACCAATTACTTCAGGCTACTTTTGAACAGCTCCAGAAGCAGATGATAGCGGTTCAGAAAAAACTCGTGGAACTGGAAGCGACCAAGATGGCTATAGATGAGATAAAAGATGTCAATAAAGATAATGACATTCTTGTTCCTATAGGGGCAGGAGTCTACGGCCATGGAAGAGTGACAAACGCGGAGAAAGTTCTGGTAAACGTTGGTGCGAACGTTCTTCTTAATAAGGGACCGAAAGATGCAAGCGCTTTTGTCGAGGCGAGGAAAAGGGAGATAATGCAGGCAGCAGCAAAAGTCGAGGCGGACATGAAGCAGATCGTTGACAAAATGAACGATATTGCAAAAAAAGTGAACAAGGCCACGGAAAATGACCACATAAAAGTGCCTAACAGCGAATAAACCGCAGGTTTGATTTTTATACTAGTTCCTACCAAATAATAAGTTACGGTGGATGGGGATGCATAGGGCTATTTTTATTCTGCTAGGCATAATTATGCTCGCAATATTATTCGTATCAGGATGCACGGAAACCGTCCAGACTCCCGGTTCGCAGAAGGTTTATACCAAAGATGATGCCTTTGCTGCCTGTAAAGAATTGTGTGAAGCATCAAAAGACGCGGGAGTAGACCTTTCAGAAGGTCCATGCCTTTCTGACCAGATTGTTAAGGACTGGGTATGCGATATAGCGCATGATCCGCGCCAGCCCACAGACAACGATCCAGAAAACCAATGTCAGGCGTTCATAAAACAGGAAGCGCATAGCTTTATAGAACTTGACGAGAATTGTGAACTAATCCAGTTTTACGAGAGGAAATAAGCTTTTTTAATTTCCCATCTTCATTCATAGTTATGATAATAGCCATCTCGGGAACCCCCGGAACAGGAAAGACTGAAGTTGCAAAGAAGCTTGCAGAAAAGATTGGTTTTGAATATATCTCACTCAACAGTGTCGCAGAAGAAAATAATTTTTATATAGGATATGACGAGAAGCGGAAATGCAAGATAGTTGATGTTGATGCGATTTCAAAAGAGATTGAAAACAGAAGATTAGAGAATCTGGTCATAGAATCGCATTATGCTCATGACGTTTTCTCTGACATCCTCATAATCCTCAAGTGCGAATTGAAAGAACTGAAGAAGCGCATGCAGAAAAAAGGATGGCCCGAAAAGAAGATAGAAGAGAACATGGAAGCGGAAATCATGGAGGTATGCAGGACAGAAGCGCATGAAACGGAAAAGAATTTTTTTGTTGTCGACAGTTCGGGAGATGTTGAAAAGACTGTTTCCCATATAAGAAGACTGATAAGAAGGCATTAACTTTTTTTCATAAAGCTTATAAATCATGCGTCCATAGTTTATCTATAATTTTTTTCTGCCAAAGGATGGTCTGAGGGGGTCAGGAAATCTTTGGTGCATATTTTCTTGGTTTACACTATATCAGTAATCAGATATATTTATAAATAGATATATCAAAAATATACCATGGAAAAATCTACCAACGACATAAAGAAGATTTGTCTCATGTGCATGCTGACAAAAAAACCGATGCATGGCTACGACATGATGAAGGGGCTTGAAGAG
>CAZKOV010000117.1:0-2515 GCA_964554465.1 uncultured archaeon | reverse complement strand
GGTATATGCCCTAAACGAGGAAGGAAAAGAAGTCTGGAGGTTTCATGGATCTCTGAGTACTCAGGAGCCCGCCGAAGTTGAAGATTATTCACCTGTAGAAGTTCAGATAGATAAAAACGAAGATTACGAAGACGAATTGTTAGATGAAAAGTACGGAATAAATTTTAATCTTGACATGTCTCTCGACAGCGAGTATTCAGAGAAGAGCGAATATACTCATAAGTCGGAATACGTGACCAAAAGCGAATATACATAAAAGGTTAGAAGTGAGAGGAGAACCTCTCACCAAGTTTTACCTTGTTTATCTTTTTGCAATTAAAGAGTTTCCAACTTTATTATAACCCATTAAAATTAGTGCGATTCCATATATCGCGAATGCAATTACAATATCGTTGGTTGTTAGAAATCCGAAAAGAATTCGTGGTATGAAATATATTGAATAAACCACGAACATCACGGTTCCTGTTATCTCTTTTATATATTTCTGCATTTTATTCAATTGCTTTTCTCTTCTTCTTGGACTTTTTCTTAATTTCATATTTTCACCTTTTTTCATTTAACGCAAGTCCAATTTCATGATAAAAATATAACAGTGTTATTATTAAAAGAATCAGTTTATTTTTTATACAAAGAAAGAAATGGAAGAGATTTTTACCCCACAAAAATCGGTCTCTTGTCCAATGATTTATCCAAAGACAATTTCTTGAAAGGCATTCCTTTTGTTTTTTCATTTACTTGCTTTATTATCTCTTCAGTTGAAAGAGATGCATTGTCACCATTATTTTCCCTTACTCTTACCTGAAGCTTTCCAGATTTGAGTTCCTTCTCGCCTACAATAGCAATGTAAGGGACCCATGATTGTTCTGCTTTTCTGATCTTGTTGCCAATGGGCTCGTTCCTGTCATCAACATCAACCCTAATATTGTTTTTCTCTATTTCATCTGCAATTTTATGTGCTTCTCCGAAGAACTTTTCTGATATCGGAAGAATTCTTACTTGTGTCGGCGATAACCAGAGAGGAAGCATCGGTTTTTCACCTTTCTGTGTTCTCATGTATTCCTTTTCTAATAATGCATACATAACCCTTTCAATGCTCCCTGTAGGTGACATATGAAGGATTATTGGATTCTTTTGTTTGTTGTCTTTATCAGTAAACTTGATCCCATACCTTTCTCCATTTTCTACGTCCATCTGATCCGTTGTCAGGCATGCTGCCTTATCGAGAGCATCCACGAAATTCCATTCCATCTTGAAGATGAAGTAAAAGAATCTTTCGTCCCATAGCTCTATCAGAGCAGGTTTTTCCATCCTGTCAACGATTTCATGGACAAAATCTTTATGCTCATCATAGAAACTTTTTACAACCCTCAAAGAGAATTCAAAATCTTTCTTGAAATCAAAACCTATACCAGTCTGGATTTTTTTTGCGGTATCAAATCTTTTGAGGAATTCTTTCTTTGACTGTTCTAAATCTGCACACATTGCATGACAGTCTGGCATTGTGAATGCACGGAGTCTTCTTAGACCCGCAAGTTCACCGCGTTGCTCGACCCTGAAAGAATAGCGTGTCATCTCATAAGGACGGACGGGCAAATCTTTATAGGAGATTACTGCATCCTTCATCATTAAAAATTGCCCGAAACACGCAGCAAACCGTAGGAACACTTTCTTGTTGGGAGTCTGAATTTGATATTGCCGCGCTGGGAATCTATCTATATAAGATTTTAATGTAGGATGTTCGAGATCATACATTATAGGAGTCTCGACTTCCATCCCTCCATAATCTATAATTTCTCTTGTTGTGAATTGTTCTAGAAGAGATTTTACAAGAGAGCCTGCAGGATAAAATCTGAAGTTACCAGGATCTGTTCCTTCCTCATAATCAACAAGTTCGAGTTTTCTCATCAGTTCTATATGTGGTGGTTGTTTATCAACAACCCTGCTTTTTGCCATTTCATATTTTACAAGCTTCTCAAGCTTGTCAATTTTTGAGACATCGAAGCCTTTCACTTTTCCATTTTCAAGAGTTATTTCATGAAGTTTTTTATCATCTGGAACGATTATATAAAATTTTGATTTTAGATTTTCCTCTTTTTTGAGAGCTTCCGATTCTTCCCCCATTTTTTTTGCTTTGCCTTCTACTCCAATTTGTTTCGACAATTCGGATAAAGGATGACCTTTGCATCTCAATTCAAAGGCTTTATACCAACCAAACGGGGCTCTTTTGACATTCAGACCGTCATCTTTCAACCTTTTCTCGATTCCTTTGAGAACTTTCAATGCAATATCAGGAGACGAAAGTGATGGTGAAAGATGAGCATATGGATAGACAACAACGTTTTCGACTTTTAATTGTTCCATGTCCTTTTTAATCTCATTTACAGTGTTTTCAATTACTTGTTCAGGATTTTGTTCATCATTTTTCTCAACAGCCGAAAATACGACTAAAGCCTCTTCCATCCTATTAACTATTTTTTCAACATCCTCAGCAGACTTAATTGCCTTCTTCTTAGGC
>CAZKOV010000116.1:0-2537 GCA_964554465.1 uncultured archaeon | reverse complement strand
CTTCAGAATAAACTACAGGAAAGATGAAAACAGGGTTAAATTCAGGGAAGTCGGATACGACAGTGCTGTCTATGAATGCACGCTAAGCAATTTCTATCTGCCCCAGGAAGTCGGTGATTGGAAGGCATGGATAAAGGGATTTGGAGACCCGCTTTATCTGGTATACTGGCAGCAATTCCCGAAGGATGCAGCTGACTCCTGGAGCGGGGGATGTCAGTGGGTTTCAAATATGATTGATATAGGCTTCGCATGGATAGGTGTCGGAGGCTCCCTGAAAGGAATCGGAAAGGGCCTCAAAGCGGCACCCGGTTTACTCAAAAGCGGTGCCGGCTGGCTTTCTGAGAAACTGATTACAAAGCCTATTAAAAGCAAATTATTGGTCGGTTATCTGGCAAAAGAACTTGGAGAAAAAGCTTTTAAAGAAATCGGGGAAGACGTTATCGTCGAAAGAGGTGCTAAACTGGTCTTGCAGGAATTTGCAGAACAAACAGGAAACAAGCTAGTTAGAGAACTTGCAGAAACCGGCACAAGGGAATCTCTTGAAGAAGGTTTAACAATTCTAACCAGAGAGATGAGCGAGAGCGCAGCAAACAAATTAATTAAAGAGGCTCAGGAAAGGGCGGCAAAAGAACTGGGAGAAGCACTCCTTCAAAGGGGGTATTCAGAAGTTGTGGAAGAAGCTGCTGAAAGGGTCGCAAAGGAAATGGGAGATGCACAATTAACAAAGCTCGGAAGAAAATTCGCAAGAGCAAATGGTATCTGGGACGCATCAATACCCTTGCTTAACCCTGCAAAACAGAAACAGCTTGGTAAGATGGCTTTGCAAGAGTCAGCTTCAAAATCAACATTAGCCGCTATAGAAAAGCAGGGACTTGGCAATGTCGTTGATGTCGCTTTCATGCCTTTGTGGGGAAAGAACGGACTCACAACAAGGCAGATATATAAGACTGTGCTGAGAAATTCTGACGGCTCTTTAACGACCAAATATATTGTTAATAATTTTGATTCAGCCGGAAAGTTTATAAGTACAAAAACGTTTGGCGGCGAAGTCGCTGAAGAAGCTGCCAAACTCTCAGGTTCCACTCTCAATAGGATAGCAAACTCTTTCAAAGAGGGGTTTGACACAGCAATAAAAACTAATTATGACAGATTGAAGAGGTGGGG
Organism: uncultured archaeon; assembly: GCA_964554465.1. Taxonomy (GTDB): domain Archaea; phylum Aenigmatarchaeota; class Aenigmatarchaeia; order QMZP01; family QMZT01; genus JAADIF01. Next base: position 1,373 of record CAZKOV010000116.1, on the reverse strand, counting down.
AGCCGTTGCATTGACTGTATATGCCGCAGGGGTGATGGATGCAAGAACGCAAAGGAACACACCTGAAAAAGACAAGCTTGCATTAAGCATACCCGTTGTAGGCACTTTACAGGAAAATTCTGTCATAACAAAAGCGCCTACACAATTGTTTGTAAAGACGAAGGATATGTTCGGGAGTTCTGTAAAACCGTTTTATCTGGCTTCTCCGTGCTATGCTGATCTCAAGGTAAAGCTTGCACCGGTGAAATGCGGGAAGTTCGGAACGACTTTCGGTGGATTGAAGGAATTAGCATCTAGTGTGGATAACTGTGGGGAGCCCAACGAAGAAGACACAATATCATCGGAAGAGGACTGCTATAAAGCCAGAATAAACGGCGATATACTTGAAAAAGATTTGATAAGTGACAAGATCGTGGAACTTACAGGAGTTGAAAGCGGTGAAAAAAGGATAGACGTTCAGTTACCAAATACTCAAAACCCTATTAGTATTGATGTAATCGAAAAAAATAAAGACTCAGAAGCTTACTCTGATTACGTAGATAAAAGACGTAATGCGTTAAGAATCTTTGAATTCGGAATAACTGACAACACTGAAATAGATGAAAGTAGCGGTCTCAGAATGATTAATTCCGAGATTGGTTATGTAAGGGATCCCATTACAGGATTGAGATTCGTATTCGACTTCGGTGACTTTATGAATGCAGAAAATTGTAATGAGGACAGAATCGATTTCCTGAAGATGGAAAATGTTGGTAACATCGGTCCATTATGCAGCGCGCAACCCATGGGAGGGATAATATTGCCTCCGGAAATGTTCGGAAGGGATCCCGATGCAGATGACGCATATAAAGATCTCATTTTAGACAGCAACGAAGGGATTGCAGATCTTTCAACAGACAAAAACAAGAAAGGGGTTTACACGATAAAAATAAAAGGTAACGGAATCTGTGCAGCATATAACCCTTCAGCAGATACATATATCCCAGTTGGCTCTGAAACCGGATCCATGACATGCACAATCGGCTACAAACTGGGAGAGGTTACCCAGGCTCCTCTGGACGAGAACGGCCTGTACAATTTCATGGAGAACGGAGACGAAAATACATACTGTTGCAACGGTATTAGCGGCAAGGAATGGCAAGATATTAGTGATGAGAATAAGAAAAGAGAGATAGTAAAAGAAACAATAGAAGAGGCAAAAGAATGCATTGATATCAAAGAAGCATACGACAGGATTAATGAAAGATTCAATAGCGATTTCTATCATATCAGATACAAGAACCTTAACTGCAGGGTCGAGATGAAAGGAATTGAGGTTGAAGGGGATATACTAAAAGAAGTCGAATGCAACGAACAGGGGAAAATGATCTGGT
>CAZKOV010000115.1:0-2554 GCA_964554465.1 uncultured archaeon | reverse complement strand
GTTCTCTGGAAGGTTGATTGATGAACATTCATTTCTGATGCTGCTTCCAGCTGGCTTAGTTTCATTATTTCGGAAAGCCGGATGGTTTCGAGTTCATCTATAGTCAGTTCCACTTCCTGAAGTCTGTTAAGCGGAACTGCTCTTGGTTTGAAATATTTAACTCCGGGTTCGAAATTGACATATCTGACTTTCCTCGGTCTTGCCATATTGCATTATAATGCATAATTCTTTATAAAGTTTTGGGTGTCCGAATTCATGAAAAGAGAACTTGAAGATTAATTTTCATAAAACATGAAGTTAAAAGATATATATGCAGTGGCCAAAACCAAGGATAACAGAAAAGAAATTAGAAGAAAACGGCTATACTCATGTAGGCAATTTTGCCGATGGCAAAATTTACAGGAATTGCAGATACACCGTTCTCATAACAGGAAAAGGACCTAATTTTATAATTGATACTATGTACAGGAATAAAAACAATTAATCCAGCCTGTTCTTTAAAACGATGAACAATAAAGAACAGAATATTGATATCCATCCCGAGACAACCAGAGGTATTCCCCACCCGTAAATTTCGCCCACTGATCCGTATATCAGTGCACCCGCGAATTCCCCCATAATCATAGTTACCGTGAAAAGACCGGCATCACCGCCTATCCTCTTTCTGATGAATTTTTTTGACACCCAGAAAAGGATAGCTATCGATGTCATCCCGTCCCCCATTTCATGGAATATGCGGCAGATGAAGGACAGGTAAACGTTCGGATTGACCATGAGGACATGGAAGACACCGGAAATAAACATGCCGTACATGAAAAGTTTCTTGAAATCCGTTCTTTTGTCTATCTTTCTGCCTGCCGTGTAGGCGGATATTCCCAGAATTATTATGGGGATTGCTATGAAAAATCCCGAATATATCATGTCAAGGTTGAAGGCGGTTTTTATGAAAAGTGCGTATGACGTTTTTTCCGCCCCCCAGTGGGTAGCGAACAGGAAGATTATTACCGCGAAAAGGACGTTATGTAATTTAAAGAAATCCGTCTTATACTGGGTGAGGCGTGTCCTCGAAACCTTTGTCGGGGCGAGCCAGAAGGTAACGAAAAACATCAAGGCATAGAATATCCCGATGAACCTGAGGGTATGAATGAAAGAAAAGAGCTGGGTAATAAATCCTCCTGCAATCAATCCAGCCGCGAATCCCAGGTTGGAATAAAGCCTGTACTTGCCGAATTTCTTACCCTCGCGTCTCGGGGCATGTTCCTTGAATATTATGTTCTGCAGCGAACTCTGGACAAAATTCTGCCCGAATCCTCCTATAAGAAAAATTATTATGAGTAGGAAGAAATCGTCCGTGAATGTCACGGCAAGCCCGAAGAAGGACATCATTGAATAACCAAGCAACAGGACATATCTTATGTCGTATCTGTCGTTTATGATGCCCGTGGGAAATATGCTGAAAAGCGCCGTTACCGCGTAAAGGGAAACGAGGAACCCTATCTGGAACCCGTTAAAACCGAGGGTAACGAGGAATAGAGGAAGAAAAATGAACAGGAAGCCCATAAACGTTCTGGAAAGGTTTTCCATTACGTAAGCTTTATGCAGATTAACATCGAACATTATACATTATTACGCTGACCAAATATTTATTAAAACCCTTTGCGTAAATAATAAAATATGATACCTGTTCAGAAATTTCTGAGCAAGATACAATGGGACGAGAGTCTCGAACCGTCTGATTTTGAGATAGGCATTCTGGACAGGAATTCGGACGGCCTGGTCTACAGGTTCTTTGACGAGATAGAAATCAGGAAGAACGACAAATTCTCATTCGTCACGTACGGCGAAGACGGCATTACGCAGCATGTCCCCTTCCACAGGATACGGGTCATTCTGGAAAGGGGAAAAGTGGTGTGGAAGAGGCCTGAAAAGTAATTTAAAATAATCCCTGTAATTAGTTTGTATGCCTCGATAGCTCAGCCTGGTGAGGCCTTCTTTCCGAGAGCTGACGCTTCTGCAAAGAAGCACTCAAGTGGAAGAAGAATGAAAACTCAGGAAATAGAGCGCAGCGTTGGTAACGCTGAGGTCGCGGGTTCGAATGGTTGGAACAGACACGCAAAAATGCGTGTCAAAACAAGAATTGACAGGAAATTGGTGAAAATATATTTTAACCAATCGAATGTGTAATTGTGTTCCATGTCTGTGAAAGCAGACTGTCTCCGATTATCCCGCTCGGGGCTTTTTCCTTATCCAAACGAATATATTATTTTGCCGCATATTGGATTTATGAATAAATTCGTTGATGTCATAGGTTATATAGGATTCAATGTTTTTCATCCAGTGAGGCAGATCGCCGGTTTATACTGCACGGTTGTCAACGACCTGAATGCTTCTTTGGGAAAACAGCCATATCCGGATTATGCTGAATTCCTGACTTACAGGAATTATGTCGCCGGAAGGAAATCGTGAATGATAAAGTACTGAGAAGTAGAATATTTCATTATATATATTATATTAATTAGTTAGTTGGGGGGGGGTTAATTAAAATAAATAGTTT
>CAZKOV010000114.1:0-2589 GCA_964554465.1 uncultured archaeon | reverse complement strand
AACCTCATTAAGTATTCTTTTTAGTGCGGCGTTATCCATCTCACTTAAGGACTCGCCTACCCTCATTGGGTATTTGTACCTTCCGGTTGATTTAACTAATTGCCCGCGTAATCGGCCGGGAACATGAAATATTAAGACGCGATTATGTTGATAAAAAACTTCTTCAACATCAACACGTATTTTAATTTTAGTATATATATCATGTGATATCTTGTTGTGCGTACCGTGGAAAGCTCTGGTACCAACAATATTCCTACTGTTAGCATCGACTCCAAGTATTAATTTACCGCCACCCTCAATAATCTGGCAAATCGCGTCTGCTGTCAAAGCTATTCTTCGCTGCCTTAAATTCGAGGTTAAGACCTTCGTCTTTACTTAGCCATTTATTAAAAGTATCTATGCTGGTTATTTTTTTCATCTTCTTTTGCCGTATTAACTATCTTCCTTTTTCGGTTGTTTATGTCTATTATCATAACGTATTATTGCTGTTGAGAAAAGAAAAAAATGTTCCAAATTTCACTTTACGATTTTGCAGCAAAAAAGAGGTGGGGCATCTTCCTTTAATAATTACACGGACATAAGAGCCTTTTCCTGCGCGTCTTTCCAGTCTTCCATCTCCTTAAAGTCTATCGGCTTTACCCTTAGGGCAATTGCGCCTTCCAGCAATTTGTTTATGATATTTGGATCATTATCAAAATCTATGGCATTCGGATTAGAAACGAGCGTCTTAATAAGGTTTGCCAGCCTCACCTTTGCGTCTTGGCTAAGTTCGGCTGTGCCATAGTCACCTTGTCTGTATCTCTCATAATTGAGTATGCCTTTTCCTAATATAATGTGCATAACCTCATCTATTAGCCCGTTTGCGGGGATATCTTCCAGCTCTATTATAGAAAATCTGTCTTTGTAGTCTTTAAACTGGCTTGAAGATAATATGCCCTCTACAAATTCCCTGTGGCCACCTGGCACTTCAATAAGCACCCTCGCGGTATTATCTCCTTTAAATATTTGCCGCTGCAGATCCTCCAGCGCTCTTTCTAAGACTAATCTAAGGTTTCCCTGCCAATCATCACCATATGTATAATGCAGAGGTATAGTATTCTGCCCATAGTTTCTGCGCAATTGCCGCTCTGTCTGTTTTGCCACATCAAACTGTTGTCCTTTATATAGGTTTGCCCCTGGCATAATTATGATATCAGTGGTACCCTGACGCATATCAGATAAAACGCCCTTGGCGGCATCTATTTGGCTTTCAGCAACTGCTTTTGTGCCTGCAACGTCACCTGCGCCAAAAGCAACTGGTCGGGCCTGCCAAAGAGGAACTAATGCTTCCCGGACCGTTGATGCTGTGGCCGCTAACAAACCTTCCAAAATCAAACTTGCTGTATGTCTTGTATTGTGATTATATCCTAATTGTATTCCGAGAGCTTCAGCCATCTCGTGAACAATGACAGCCTGTATTATTATTTCCACATCTGCTCTGCCACCAAAACGTTCTCTTATTTTGTCTGGATTTATCTTTATTACTGTGCCATTGTGGTTTATTGCAAACATTTCTTCCAAGGAATTATCCACGGCAACTTCAACCGTTCTACTCTGGTCATTTATTTCAAAGGCAACTCTTCGTGAACCAGATAGAGGCATTTCTAAAGATTCCAATAACGGTTCTACCTGGCTTACTAAAACTTCGGCTCGTGCGGCGTCAACAGCGCCTTGGCCCATTGCTCCTTCATGAAATTCGGCTTCAGCACCAGCGTCAAATAAACCAACCTCGCTCACAGGTACCGCTAAGGCACTTTTGAATAGCAATTCTCCTTGCGCGAAGCATCTAAAGATTGACATTTGTTCGGGGTCAAGAGCAATCCCTGAATCTTCCAATAATTGATAGGTGCTAATCAGCTTTTCGATAACATTTGACTTTGAATTTGCTATTCTTTGAACCTTTTCAGCCAACTCAGGTGAATCATGATCTGTCATTTCTGTAACAATTTTTGCCACCTTTTTCCTGCTACCGCTTTCCAGAGCCCTTAATAATTTATACAGGATATATCGATTTTTAAAAGACAACTGCGCCGCAGAACCAACATCAATAAAATAAATAATGCCATTCTCTTCGTCTATAAAGATATTGCCAGTATGAGGGTCTGCGTGGTAAAACCCGTCTATGAATATTTGTCTCACAAGCTCTTGTGCAACAGCACTCATTGCGTCCCTATCATTTTCATTGATAGGCCTGCCTTGTGCAAATTCTTCAATTATTAAAGTATTATTTTTTACATCATATGTTACAGGCACCATAAATGAGTAAGGTCTTTGGGATTTTGCAAATATGCGCGACATGAAATATTGAAAAATCTTGTTTAATAGTCTTCTTTTAAATGATTGTCTTGCGGCAATATTGGCTGCTAGCCTGGCTTGGTTTGCTACTTCTCCTCGCAAGTCCACCTCTTCTCTAATCATTTCAGCGACTCGATTAGCGAGTTGATTCGGGATCGCTACTTCTTCATCTGCAAGAGCCTGTTTAACTGAATCGTCAGATAAAATACTACGTAAAAACTTTAAATCCTCGTCTATTTTTTTCTCTACCTCCGG
>CAZKOV010000113.1:0-2600 GCA_964554465.1 uncultured archaeon | reverse complement strand
AGCCATATCTTATGAAAATGGACATAAACTATTAAAAACCGTCTTTTTCCAAATAATTTAAAACAAACATTCCATATTCATACAATTGCCTAATCATTCTTAAGGAGGGAGTAAATGAGCAGAATAAAAGATCCGTCACTTGCAAAAGAGGGTAAACTCAAGATTGAATGGTGTGAGGACCATATGCCTGTTCTCATGAGCATCAAAGAAAGGTATGAGAAGGAAAAGCCCTTGGAAGGTCTGAAAATAGGGGCATGCCTGCATATAACGAAGGAAACCGCGGTCCTTCTGAAGATTTTGAGGGCTGGGGGGGCTATGGTCTATGCATGCGGTTCCAATCCGCTTTCAACGCAGGATGACGCTGCTGCAGCCCTTGATGAGGCGGGTATAGAGATATTTGCTTGGAGAGGCGTCTCAACTAATGAATATTATGAATGTGTTGACGAAGTTCTTGATAATGATGTCGACATAACAATGGATGACGGCGGGGATCTTACAACGAGGCTACACACAAAAAGAAAGGAAAAACTCAATAAAGTTATCGGCGGCACGGAAGAGACAACCACCGGTGTCATCAGGTTCAGGGCGATGGAAAAGGACGGAGCCCTGAAATACCCCATAATCGCCGTGAACGATTCTTATACGAAATACCTTTTTGACAACAGGTACGGTACGGGGCAGTCAAGTATTGACGGTCTTCTGAGAGCAACATCAGTGATGATTGCAGGAAAGAATTTTGTTGTGGGTGGATATGGATGGTGCTCAAGAGGCGTTGCCATGCGCGCTAGGGGAATGGGAGCAAATGTCATTGTAACCGAAGTCAATCCTGTAAGGGCTTTGGAAGCCATAATGGACGGCTTCAGGGTGATGCCTATGATGGAGGCCGTGAAAATTGCGGATATAATCATAACGGCAACGGGTGACAAGGGTATCGTAAGGAGGGAACATTTCGAGAAATTGAAAGAGGGTGCAATCCTTGCAAACACGGGTCATTTTGACAACGAAATAGATATGAAGGTCCTTGAAAGACTGACGAGCAAAAAGAGACGGATAAGACCTAACACGGTTGAATATACCCTTCCCGACGGCAAAAAGATATACGTGCTTGCTGAAGGAAGGCTTGTCAACCTTGCGGCAGCCGAAGGCCATCCTCCCGAAGTCATGGACATGAGCTTTGCGAATCAGGCGTTTGCCGCTGAATATATATATAATAACGGAGAGAACCTGAAAGGCAAAGTATATACACTTCCTGATGAATACGATAAAGAGATAGCTTCAATAAAGCTCAAATCAATGGGGGTGGAAATTGATAAACTCACTCCTGAACAGGAAGAGTACCTTTCAGCATGGAAAGAGGGGACATAAAACGGGCATTCACCATAAAAGGGTGAGATTTCTAATATTCAATGGTGGGGCAGATGAAAATATCGATTATTGGTGCCGGGGATGTCGGAGCTCAGACAGCCTATGAGATAGCAGGAAGACAGATAGCGGATAAAATTGTTCTTGTTGATATAATCGATGGTCTTCCCCAAGGAAGGGCCCGTGATATCCAGCATTATTGCCCTTCTATAGAATCGGAAACAAGGATAATAGGCACAAATAGTTATGCTGATACGAAAAATTCTGATATCGTCATAATTGTCGCAGGTGTTGCGAGAACCACAGAGGTAAAATCAAGGGACGATCTTTTGGAAACCAATAAGAAAATTGTAAAATCCGTGACAGAATCTGTGGTAAATTATTCCCCGAACGCTGTTATAATTGTTATTACAAATCCGGTTGATGTTATGACATATCTTGTCTATAAGACTAGTGGTTTCGAGAAAAACAGGGTATTTGGCATGGCCGGTGTTCTTGATACATCAAGGCTCAAATGTTTTATTGCTGAAAAGGCAGGTTGTCTGCTGGGTGATATAGAGGCTATGGTAATAGGTACCCATGGAGATGGAATGATTCCTGTTTTCAGCCACGCGAAAATAAAAAATCGTTCCATATCGGAGTTTTTAACCGGAAAAGATATGGAGGAAATAACAGAAAAAACTAGAATGGCTGGAAGAGAGATAGTTGATTTTACCGGTAAAAGTTCATACTTTGCTCCGGCGGGAGCGATCGCGAAGATGGTCGAAATAATAATAAACGATTCAAGAGAAATATTGCCGTGCATTGCTTACCTTGAAGGTGAGTATGGCTTTTCTGATGTTTATGCAGGAGTTCCTGTGGTTCTGGGAAGGAACGGCGTGGAAAACATAATTGAATTTGAACTGGATGAAAAGGAAAAGGAATTGCTTGCCAAGTGTGTGGAACGTATAAAAGAAAAAATAAGAAAAATGAGCCCTGAAAATATCAAGAATAAAGAAATAGAAATAATGGGTACGCAAAAAATAAGTGAATCCGGAGAAATTGAAAATGAAGAAGATTCGGGTGAGCCGGAATCGGGAGATGAGACAATATCACGGATAAGAGAAGACATTTCGAAAATAGAAGAGGATTTGATTAAATCTTCTAAGAAAGAAGAAAAACCGAAGAAAAAGGATAACCTGCAGAAGGTATCAAAGGAAGAAGGACCTGTACAAGAACAAAAAACGGAGGGATCCATT
>CAZKOV010000112.1:0-2605 GCA_964554465.1 uncultured archaeon | reverse complement strand
TAAAAAACGCAAATGATTACCTTGATCGACAGCTTATTGAAGTATTTAAGAAACTCTCAGAGCCGGAGTGCGTGAAAAACTACAAGTCAAATCTAAAGACTTGGGAAAAAGAGAAATGGCGTTATAAAGAAAATCATACTCATTATATGCTTGAATATCGTATAATTACAAGCCAATGGAGCGCAATCCAAACCGATTCTTATCGTTCTTATGATTACCCGAACGGCTTATCAAAAAATTGTCACGATTTTATCAATGATGTTTTTACGATAGCTAACAATCTTGGCTTTTCTAACGGGGCTGATTCGCTACGTCACGCATGGGAATCGAACAAACAAGAGCGGTTCTATATGTTCAGCGGCAAGGTTCTCGCAGAGATTAGAGCTTTTAAAAACGGCAATTTGCATTTAAAGCTCAATCAGGAATTTATAAAAGCTTTCAATATCGAAGCAAGCCGATTATTAGGTTGGATCAAATCACCCAGAGAAGCAGTAGAGGAAATGGATTTAGATATAGATTTTGTGACATCAAAATTCGGAACACATTTTGTATTTGCTCCAACAGAAACGCAAAAATTATTAACAGCATAGCGTCAATATATTACAGCAACGGGCGGCACTAAGACCGCCTTTAACCGAGATCGTCGCTCAGTCGGCGTCTCACAGAATGAAAGGGCTGAAAAATGAAAACAAAATTATGGTCGGCATGGGCAGTACTTGGATTAACTTCATTAATATGTTTATTTTTTGGAAAGATTATTTTCGCATTTATGTTTGCTTTTATATCTGCTATTTTTGGATGGTTTGCATTTTTCTGTGCAAAAAACGCGGATTAGGCTTGAATATGACCGGACTTATAGTCGGCTTGATTTGAGATCGTCGCTCAGTCGGCATCTCATGTAATGAAAGGGTTAAAAAATGGAAAAGACCAAAACTCAAAAAAAGATAAATGCCAAACAAGGCGATTTTATTTATTATGAGGGCAAATTTTGGATGATTGAAAAATTTGACCCTCAACTTTATGGTGGAGGTTATTTTGCTATTCCTGTATATTTTACAAAAGACAACCGTGCCGAAGTCAGACATAGTGGAGGGAATTGGTGTTACGCAGTTAATGGCGCGTTTCTCAAGTATCCCGAAAAACAAGTTGCGATTCAGGCTTACGAAAGTTGTTTGAAATATCTTAATTGGTCTAAAAAAATGCAGATGGAAAGCACTAATTATTTTGATGAAGTTAATTCTAAAATAAATAAACAAATACGTCTTTTTGGAAAATTGCTCAAAGTTGCTCAAGGAATTTAATTTATGAATACTCCAAAAACACTGCTGGAAGCCGTCCGCTACTTTTCCGATAGTGATTTATTACCTTACAAATTGCTTGCCGCTTCCTGGAGTTGCCTCTTGAGTTTTTCCATATTCACATGCAAATCCTCGCCTTCTTTATCGAGCACAATCCTTTTGAGCTTGCCGGCAAGCTGCCGGTTTTTTTCACCGTTAAGAAGACTTGTGATAATTTTTCTAACATCTTCAATGCCGATATTAACGCCGGTGACCGGCAGCTCATCGTCGAGTATGTTTGTTAACTCGTAAAGATGCTTGTTGACGTTCCTCATGCAGTTAATAAGGCTCTTTGTTTTTTGCTCGGAATATTCGAGGCCATCCATTTTGCCGAGCTTATAAGCGGCCTTGACTGCCTGATTAAAATTTGATTGATATTTTTTCGTCATTTACTTAATAACCTTTTCAAGCCTTACGACAATCGCTTCTTCTTCCTCACCTATGTCACTATCTTCGATATATCTGCATTCTGCAATCCATGAAAGCCGGCTAAGTAAAAGATGCAGCGCTTCGTGCCTCGCGTGTGATTCCGGCCCTTCATCAAATTTCGGCTCTTCAATATCTGTTGATAGCGCAACATTCACAAGCTTTCCTTTTTGAATCGTATGTGTTTGAGCATACATACCATCAAGTTTTATATGGTAGAATTTTATGCGATACTGCGTCAAACCCAGCTCTTTCTGCCAACGCAGAAATTCTTTTTTGAAACGCTCGAAATATGCTTTTGATGTTTTCATTTCTCTCGAATTCCTAATTATTCATTTTTTTTAACCACAGATTAACACTGATTACAAATCACGGATTTCACTGATTTTTATCTGCGTTAATCCAATCCTTTAATCTGAGTCATCTGTGTTCCCGAATAATGCCATCTGGCCGGCAAAGGATTCTTCCTTCGGCACGGCTGTCTCGACCTCTTTTATCCGAACGTCAATATGATTTTTCTTGTACTCCGGGTTTATCTCAATGCCGAAATAGTTACGATTCAGCTTGCCCGCCACAACCGCAGTAGTCCCGGATCCCATGAACGGATCGAGCACAAGGGCAGGTTCGGTTTCCTCAATCCCGCATTCGCAGGTCGCCTTCCAGCCGAGTGTCTTTATGTCCTTGCTACATATTCCTAACTCAAACATTTTTCCTCTATTATAGCCTTCTTTGACTTTTGTTCTTTTTTGCCATTCCCCGGGTTTTCTTTGTTGTATATAATCGTTATCTACTATCCTTGCCCACTGGCTGCCGCACTTCGGGCATACGCCCTTCTGTGAGGT
>CAZKOV010000111.1:0-2726 GCA_964554465.1 uncultured archaeon | reverse complement strand
AATAGTTGCCATCGTGCTGGTATTATCTGCCGGCAGTTTCACGGGAAATGTCGTGAACGACTGCAACTATTACTGCTCTCATGAAGGCTATGGGTCACCCATAAATTCTGAATGCATATCTTTTACGGAATGCAATGAGCCTGATATGCCCGTGAGCGCTGAAATATGTGAAGGCGTAAGCCTTTGCTGCTGCACTATATAAGCTAAATCGGAGGTCTTATGTTATGAAATCAACTAAGGAATTTGTAGTTATCTTTAGTGTCATTTTTTTGTTGCTTTTTTCTGCGGGCGTTTATGCGTTCAATCTCCAGCTGGAGAAAGGATGGAACATGGTTTCCATCTATACGGATGCAGATATCGACCTCCAGGATGAATGTTCGGGAAAAAACATCGTGGCTTTCGCTCTGGAAAGCGGTAAACTTGTTCCCTCGGATACGCTCCAATCCAGTAAATCTTATCTTGTTCGTGTTAACGATGGATGTGAAATAGAATTTACGGGTGATGTGCTGAAACCGAATGCAACCGACCTCGTCAAAGGCTGGAACATGATTTATGCTTATCTTGATACGGGACTGAATGATATCGAATCGGAATGCGGGAAATCCTTTGCCTATACGCTCAAACTGGAGGGCGGAAGAAACATACTATATCCGGAATTGGAGAAACTGAGAATGGGAACCACATATCTTCTCAGAGTCAGCCAGAACTGTACAGTTGATGTCGGCCAAAACAACGGCACGACAAACTGCACGGAATTCTGCAGGGACTTGGGGTATGAGGATTCCGCTTTTGACTTCGAACATGTTTTTAGCGAGTGCAGCGATCCCAATGTTCCCGAATTTAACTGCCCGACATGCAATATCACTGAGGCATGCTGCTGCATAAACCAGACAAGGACATGCAGCGAAATGGGCGGAAATATATGCAACGATGGAGAGATCTGCCATAACGGAAGATTCACGGAATCCGCCGATTCGCCGCTCGGAATGTGTTGCATTGACGACGGAATATGCGCAAACATCACGGACGAGTTCAGAGCCAATCTTGTTGTGACAGCTATTTATACCGAACCCTCTGCCCTTAATACTTCCATGGATAATGCAGACATTATTGTAAATATAACAAACAGGGGACTTGATGATGCGGGAAGCTTTGTTCTGGGAATGATATTCCACCAGAACAGCTTTGCCGATATGGGCTTCTTCCCGAAACTTGAAGCCGAAAAAACTGTTACAAAAAGATTTGAAAATGTACAAATCATTGACACTCCGACAGACCAGACTCATGGAAGAGTTCTCGGTCTCGGAGAAAATTATATTACAGCATACGTGGATGTCTTCAATAATATAGAAGAATCAAACGAGGATGACAACAGGAGACTGGAAGTTATAAATGTTACCGGTCCCGGCGGAGGCGATGACACCACGTCCCCGACAATAGTTTCATCTTTCCCTTCGGGAACCAATGTGAATAAAGCAGCCACCATGTGGATTAAATTTTCTGAAAACATCGTACATAGCTCAGTCACGTACACCGTGAAATATGCAGACGGGACAGACATACCACTAAACCCCTCCCAGTACATTGCAGCCGAGAAGAAACTTATTATGGAGTCCCAGTCCGACCTTGGTTACGACAAAACAGTTATTGTCAATATCACGGACGTGGCCGATGAAGCGGGAAACCATCTTGAACAGCCTTATAGCTTCACATTTACCATACAGAGCAATCCCGGCCCGCCGCAATGCGCCCTTCCCAATCATTGTTTATCACCGGATCCCCAAGCTTCGGACAGAAATTGTGAAGCCACAATCCAGGCCGGTTGCCCTCAATCTGATCAGATATGCTGCGTACAATGTCAGGAAGAATATCAATGGAATAATGCTAACAGTCTTGTGACATATTGTAAAGAAAAACCTCAGAGCACATGTACCGGCACCAAACCATCACATGCATCAACATGTCCGGGAGATGAGACAGGGCTTACACAAAGTGTGTCCTGGCAAGCTGTTAGTTCCTGCACAAACAGAAAATGTGAAAGGAAATGTGACAATGGATATCATGTCCAAAATAATAATTGTGTCCCAGACGTTACATATTCGTGTACCGGCACCACGCCTGGTCATTCAACAATGTGTTCAGGAGACAACACGGGATTAACAAGCAATACACCTAAGACAGCCGTCGATTCCTGTACAACCGGCACGAAATGTGAATGGGAGTGTGAAAGCGGATATCATGCAAACAGTGCCGGTAGTGATTGTGTTGAAGATACTTACACCGGTTTATTATTTGATATAACCTCACCGAAAAACAACGATGAACTCACCAGAAAGACATCCCAGTCCGTGAAAGTAAACGTTGACGCATCATCATCCATGAACCTTCAATGGGTCCTGATAACGAATATGAGCTCAGGCTCATGCCCTGACACCGTGTCTGCCTACAGATACAAGGTTGCATACTCTTCGAATGGTGACTACACATGGTCCAGCTGGGACACCAGCGGACTGTCAGGCTCCCACAAGATATGCGCTGCACTTGCAGACATTGATGGAGTAATATCCGCATCCAAAAGAGAAATAACGGTCACGTTAAAGGACTTGGAATTAACCTTTGTTTCACCCGAAGACGGTGATTTAATAGATCAAAATCCTGCCCAGTCCGTGACAGTAAACGTTGACGCATCATCATCCATGAACCTTCAATGGGTCCTGATAACGAAT
>CAZKOV010000110.1:0-2776 GCA_964554465.1 uncultured archaeon | reverse complement strand
CAAAGAACAAAGTCTGAAAGAAGTCATAATTATCGGAGACGTTAAACACGAGGTCCCGGGAATCAGCCTGCAGGAGATGAGGGAAGTTCCTGAATTTCTCGATAGTATCTCAAAATTCGCAAAGGTGGGAATTCTTTCGGGTAACCATGACGGCGGACTTGATAAAATCCTCGGAAACAGAATAAAGATTCATAAAGAAATGAGAGCTGGTAACTGTTATCTCAGTCACGGGCACATCTGGCCTGATGAGCAATTCCTCGAATGCGGGACACTTATAATAGGCCACGAGCATCCCCAGATAGAATTCCGCGATGCTCTGGGATACAGGTTCACGGAGCAGGTGTGGATCAGGGCGAAGCTTTCGTGGGAAAAGATTTCAAAACAATACAAACTAAAAAAGAGGGTCAAGCTTCCCGGACTTATCATAATGCCGGCATTCAACCATTTCTCCGGTGGGATATGCCTCAACGAGCATTACAAGGAGGTTCAGAGGTCAGGCGGTTCTATAGGGCTGGGACCCGTGGCGCGAAGCGCTGACATGAAAAACAGCGAGATTTATCTTCTTGACGGGACTCATCTGGGAAAACTGAAGGATATAAAACATTTCTAAGAATCCAGTGCCTCGATAATCATTTTTATATTTTCATCATCAGGGTTCCCTTTAATTAATTTACTTTCGTGTTTGTGCGTGTCTATTCTGATGAGAGGAACACCATCATCTTCGGGAGATTCGTATCTGGATTTCATTTTATAATACACTTCCATCTTCTTTGCATGCGTCTTTGTTTTTTTCTTCATTCTTCCTTCAAGTCTCCCTTTTATGACATCTTCGGGAGCCACGCATTCAACAACGTACACTTCGGAACCGGAAATCTTTGCAATCCTGTATATCATTTCCCTGAATTTTTTTTGGTAGGATGTGGCATCTATCAGGACGTTTTTTCCGGACTGAAGTGTTTTTTCAATACGGTCTGTAAGTTCATTATAAACCATGTCATTCTGTTTCCATATGAACTCCTGCCATTTGTCAGGTATTTTTTGAGGAGATTCGCTGAATACCTGAAGGTCGTATTCCCCCGGATTTTCCGCTTTCAGTATTTCATCAATACTCCCTTTTCTGAATAATTTTTCCCTGATTTCATCCGTTCTGAAAAGAATGCAGTTTATATGTTTTTTTATTTTCTTTGCATCAATACTTTTTCCTGAACCCGGAAGACCGCACATTAGAATTAACATAATTGCAACCTGTCAGAATCCCCTGAAAATTATGGATGCTTTGCCTGGAACAGTCCCATTATTACTTGCAATGGCCATTCTTTCTCCTTTGTTGAAAACCGTTCTGTCTCCCACGAAGTCTATTGTATCATATTTCAGATACATCTCGATATCGTATAATTTTCCAAGACCGAAACCGAATGTCGGAGTGGGTCTTTCAAGAAACCCCCCCAGCTCGATAAGATTTATTACATTATCAATTCTCCTCCAGTCGCCTTTACTGAATACGGCAAATACCATTGATCTGTTAAATGACTGGTTTATGGACATCGAATAAGTGTTTATAGTCTTGTTTATTGTTATAGACCGGGGATTGTAAAGCTGGTGAACAAGTCCCGTAAGGGAACTTGAATCATATGAACATACGTAAAAATGGTTGGGATTCGTGTATGTCGCGGGAGTGAGGCTTCCTGCGGTCACTGATCCGGGGCCGGGGATGTATAATGTTGCCCCCGTATTATTGAGTATCATAGTCACTTGCAATGAATGCTCAGCCGAAGTACCTGAAGCTGATAATATAATAAATATTAAAGCCGGAATGACATATTCCCAGATTTTCATGTATAATTATTGGCTGTCCTTATTATTAGAATTAACCCGTCAAGATGAGACTATAAATAATCCTCTCAATATAATTATAACAAGGTGGACGTGTATGGTTGATTATATTGATTTGGGTTACGAACCGGGTTCTAATGATCTTGTTGCAGAATATTCCCTTAAGCCGGCAAAAGGTCTGACAATAAGACAGTCTGCAGAACATATTGCAAAGGAATCAAGCATAGGGACATGGACGACCATATCTACAATGAACAAAGACATTGCAACTAAACTTAAACCGCATATATATGATATTGACAGCAAAAAGAAGATCGTAAAGATCGCATATCCTTCAGAGCTTTTCGAAGCCGGGAACATGCCTCAGATTTATTCTGCCATTGCAGGAAATATATTCGGAATGACAGCCGTTGATAGTCTGAGGCTAGAAGATATAGACTTCCCTTCCAATATTATGAAAAGTTTTAAGGGACCGAATTTTGGGATTGCGGGAGTCAGGAAGATTCTGAAAGTAAAGGAAAGACCACTGGTAGGAACGATTGTAAAACCGAAAGTCGGTCTTAACGAACTCCAGCACGCAAAGGTCGCTTATGAAGCGTGGGTCGGTGGACTGGATATAGTTAAAGATGACGAGAACCTGACTTCAATGAAGTTCAATAAATTCGGGGACAGGGTCATCAAGACCTTGGAATGGAGGGATAAAGCTCAGGAAGAGACCGGCGAGAAGAAGATGTATATGCCAAACGTAACTGCCGAAACCAAGACTATGTTGGATAGAGCCCAGTTCGTCAAGGATCATGGCGGAGAGTATGTAATGGTTGATATCGAGGAATTGTCCGAGGATTTAAGTCTGGATGAATACTACAGTGAAATTTTAAAAGTTTTAAACGAACAGTTGCCAGGTTTCATACAATTTGAAAACGGGCAGACAACCATTGATAAT
>CAZKOV010000109.1:0-2793 GCA_964554465.1 uncultured archaeon | reverse complement strand
GGCATCCATGCATCTGACTCGGGATTAGATCTCACCATTGATGCCAAAGTGGCCGCCTCAAAATAACGGTTTTCATCGACATCTTTAACAAAGTCACTTGCAAAATTTACTATTTCATAAATGTTGGATGGGACCGTTACTTTATAAGAACCCGTAACAACTGTTCCCTCGACCTTTGTGGGTATTTCCGCATTAACGTCCACCCTTCCGTCGAATATGTTCACGCTTACGGTCATTTTTTTCAAATCAAATTCCGCTCCCTTTCCGTAGAAATCCTGATTATCCTCCAAGTTTTCAGCTATATAAGACCTTATGCCGCTCGCGAGCTGCTTTTCAACATCGGGAGCCATGCTATTGGAACAGGCCTGCCATATAGGGACCGTGAGTCCTCCGTATTCGACGTTTGTGACCTGGCTTGCATCAAGATATCCTCCATTGTCGTATATTTTATTGATATTTTCAAGGGTTCCCGTCCTGACCAGATTCATGACGCTGTCCCTTATTAACTTGCTCTGCTCCGACATGCCGAGACCAGAAAGAACGTCCAGCGAAGGTCCTCCGGGCTGGAGGACAAGATATGCGGCCACGATACCGAGTATTACAAAAGCAACAATCGCGACTATCTCTATCTGGCCTTTCATCTGCATATAGTATTATTTGACCAGATTGCTTATATTTATTGAATAAGTTTACAGGGTTAGACTTGGCAAGCCTCACAATATTCCAATCTGGCATTCGAGAATTTTATGCTGCCGCCGCCCTCAAATTCCGGGGTAAACGGCAAAGTTTGTTCACTATCGCTGCAGTTTACTCCTGATAAATCGAGAGGTATGTCTGTTATCATGTTGTTTTCCGCGGTGAATTTGGTTTTTACATCATTTATAGTCACGTTAATTTCTCCTTCGGGAATATCAATAACGCTGTCTGTTATCTTGGAATAGACCTCTGCAGCGTCCGTACTGGTATAGGAATACTTATCGGTATAGCAGTTTACACCGTTATCGCTTGACCAGCCACACATCTTGGTTTGTAAATCGGATTGTGTCGTGAAGGCTATTGAATATATCAAAATCCCGTCAGTGTTTTTGGCTCCATTCGCCTGACCTGTCGGATCGTGCCCACTTGATGGGCTACCATCACTCAAAAGGACAATAATTTTTTTCACAGCGCTAAACGAATTCAGCAGATTGCGTGCTTGCTGTATTCCATCATCGGTGTATGTATCACCCGCCGCTGAGTAGCTGTCAACGCCATTGGTTCCTTTAAGATCGTTTTTATTTGAGACCTCGGAAACGTCAACTATTGAATGATAAGAAACACTGCTTGAATATCTGACCAGGCCCACGTGAATATCGCCTCCCATTACAGTTGCATCATGCAACGCATCGATAGAATCTTTCAAAGCATTTTTGACATCTTCCATCTCGGCTGACATACTACGAGATGTATCGGTCACAAATATTATGGCGGTTTTTTCAGCCGATACTATCAATTCAGCATCTATCAATCCGTTACCGTGTATACGGCATGCCGGGAATTCTATTATGAATGTGGAATCTTCATCCTCTAAAGTTATATCATTGGCATCGCCTGTGAACTTTAATATTAACATTTCCCACGAATTTTCATCGCATGTCCATTTACAGCCTTCACAGCAATTTTTGTCTTCTCCTAAATCACATTCTTCTCCGTGATCGTTCGTATCCAAAGTGATTCCGTCCTGTACAATGGTGTCGCCACACCATCCCTCATCCTGCTGGCATGTAGCGTTGCAGACATATTGGTTGTCTTCGCTTGTGCCTTCCCCATAATTCTTGGTTGGACTGTTATCAGCTTTGTCGCATTCTTCCCATCCGTGATCCCAAACACCGTCTCCGCAGTATGTACAGGTTATGCGGCATGTATCCGGCGGCAAAGCCTCTGTCATACCGGGACATTTAACATTGCCGTCTGTTTCGCATGTCTCGCCCGGCTGGCAATACCCATCTCCACAAGCTGTTAAACTGACGGATCCGCATTCACCAATCATGTAAGGTAATCCTGCACTAATTAGCCTTTGTTGTAAAGTTTGGGCTTGGTCATTTCTAACGGATCTGTCTAATGATATAATATCTAAATAGGGAGGACTTAAATCTCCCACGACGACAGGAAAATAGACACAAAGTTCGTCAACGCCTTCATTAATGCTTAGTACTTGGTTTATGTAACCGATTACAGTGTCTCTTTTCGTATCGTAAACTGTTCCTGAAATGTTGTATTTTATCGGATGAATTATTGTCTCATTTTTAACATGAACAAGATTATCCTCATAATCTCTATTGGTGATGACAAAATCGGCATCTTCTTCCGTAAAAGGGTTGGGATCAAGAGGTTCCATCACAAGATTCGTTTCCAGACTGAATATTGGTGGCGGAGAAGGTGGTGTATAATCAGTGAAATACTCGGGTATGAGATTTATGGGCATCACCTGATCCACGACAACGAAATTTTCAAATTTGCCCTCTGAACCCCTGTTTATTCCAACCACCGGGATTCCGTAATATTTCATTTTCATCGGTCTTGCAATTCTTTCGAGATTTACTTCGTAATATGTTTCCAGATCCTCGGGCGTCACGAAATAAGCTGCACTCATGAATCCTTCTTTTCTGACGACCAGTTCGCTCATCATACAGGGGATTTTAAGCGTATCAGATACAAGCATTCCGCTGGCATCGGTGTAACCCAAATCACATTCATAAAAAGTTATATCTGCATTTTCAATGGGATTTCCGTTGGTATCTGTTACCCTGATAT
>CAZKOV010000108.1:0-2814 GCA_964554465.1 uncultured archaeon | reverse complement strand
CAAGGGGTAAATGTGGTTTTTTTGTGTGGTTTTTGGCTTTGGGGCAAATTACTCGCGGACTGAAGGAAGCTGAGAACTCCGCTGCGTCATTTGTTTGAAAAAAATGCAGATTTTTCACCCTGGATGACGCGGAGAGCACAGAGTTTTATTTTTAACCACATTTTGCGCGGATTTACCTAATTCGCTATGTTAGATGATTCTCTCATCCGACATCCTGTATCACAACTGGTTTGTCTCTTCTCTTTTTTTTATTGAGCGCAGCTGTCATTTGGCTGGCTAGCATTGCGTACCGATATGCTTGATCTGAACGTAGGTCTATGTCTCTGTGTGATGCTTCGTTTCTCAATTGTCGCATGTACTGAAGAAAGTCTCTTTCACCTGGGTCAAGTTGTCCTTCACTAGTAAGTCGTTCCATTACACTATTAAGATTAGGAGAACGATCATTTTGTGGATTATCGAAGTCATAAACGCTTGCTGCGGCAGTCAAGGCAAGCTCAACGTCACGCCAAGCTTCAATTACTGCAACCCTGGGTGAAATTTCAGACAATCTTCGGTATTTATCCGTTGCCGATTCTGAAAAACCAACATTGATCTTCTGCGCTTCTTCTTCTGGGGGTAGGTTGACTAGTCGTGCTTCCATTTCTGCTCGCTCAAGATCCTTTGTGAAATCTGCTTCGAAATCCTTGTACTTCAGAGTTTTGATGTTTGGTAGAATTGATTTAAAGATGTGGCGTAGCATCCAGATTGCGAGGATAAAAGTAATTGGCCATACAATTGCTTTTATTATTTCGGATACGAATGTCATTAGGTCCATAAGCTTCTCTTTCATCCAAACAATTCTTATATTATTTCATGCGCACCACATGATACGGGAAAAAAGATGTTTCTTTTTTTATATGAGTAATTCCCCTTGTTTCTTCAATATTTATTCATTTTTTACTCGCCAAAAGGTGGGTGGAGAATTCATTTAATCTCTTTTAATTTATTAAGTAACTTTTTGAGGTTACCTTCTGGAATAGGTTTATCTTCAAACCACATTTCATCCGGAAAGTTTTTATAGTGTTCAGAACAATATTTTAAACCTTCGATTGTTAACGTAAATAGACCATTACTTGTCTCCCTTATTAGGCCTTCGCCTATAAGGCGATTGCAGGATTCTCGGAATTCATGATATTCCGGTGCTACGAAATTTAGTCTAAATGCCCAAGAGCCGTTTAGTTCGGGATATTTGAGCAATTGTCTTTTCCACAGTGTGTTAAGTATTTTGATCTCTAACTTTGTTTTAATTCTTCCCTTCAATTCAGCTATAGTTTTGGGTTTCTCTTTTAATTCACTCTCTTCTGCTATATTCAATCCGACTTCTACTTTTCCCAGTTTGATATGGGATATGAATGGCAGTATAAAGAAAACAAGAAATACTATAAGGTATGTTATTTCATATATCGTTGTGGGTGTATTGGGAAGCCACCCAGAATTCTTTAAGAATACAAAAAAGAAAAATCCAGAAAAAATCCAAGATATTGTTAGGAAAAGATAAAATATTTTATTAGGCATATTTCTCATTTCTAACTCTTTCACTTTCTGGTCAGATTAACCAAAGCTCTATATTTTTTCACTATAGTCTTATTCCGTCAGTTCCTGCAACTTTTTTAGTTGCTCGGCTAAGTACTCCAACTACCTATTAGTGATAATGAATAATTGTACCGTTAAAGTGGAAAAAAAAAGCTTTTTTCAGTTCTTCCGCTTCAGTCGGACAAATCCTTAAAAACCTATGTAATCCGTTTCTCATTGTCCTATCAGAAGCACTTCAGCGGAGTTGTTTACACTTAACACATACTTGTATGCCGTTCGGTTGAGCTCCTGAACATTTGTTTTGTATTTCTTCAATAATCCTATAAGTTCATTAACGGAAGGTATTCCATCAGCTCTATACGAAACGACCAAGATACTGTCTCTGAATTTTTCAAACAGCCGGTCAAAGGCAGAGTGGATTTTATTTTTATCCGTCCAAAGAGAGCCGCCGTTTTTTAGTCGCTTGTGTTTTGTTTTATAATCAATCATATCCGGCCATTGAGAATAGTTGACGAGGCCTTCGAGAAAGTGATAAAAACCAAAGTAGTCAACGCCGGTTCCATTTCGTGATATATAAGGTGTATCGATGTAAACTAAATCAAAATCTTTTCGGATATCGAAAACATCTAAATTGAGCGAGTCGTTCTCTTGCCCGTTAGAGAAAATAGCCTCATTCGCCTCGTGGACGAATTGCCTGAAATGGACCTCAAAAGGAGTGTCCCAGGTGGTTTTGTTGCCAAAATTTCGCTTAACCTTTGAAAATCTTATGTACAGGTTTTTCCTGTGAAACAGATTGAAAGGCCGCTTAATAATGCACGACTGGAAAAGTGCGAAATATGCGATCGCTTTTTTGTAAAAATCATCGAGCAGTTCTATATTTGTTACCACTCTATCGATCCATTTATTTTCCTCATCGGTAAAATAAACATTTTTGAAGGTATCATAAACAAATGTAGGGTATTTGCACTGCTTATGTTCAGAGAGAAGGAATTCAACATCTTCTTCTGAAAGAGTAACTTCTTGGTTCTGAATTAGCGCTACCCCGATATACCAATTGAACTTCATAACGTCATTGTATATGACTTGTTTGCCTTTGGTTTTGAGCATGTAACCAACACTACCTGTGCCCCCAAAAGCATCTAAGGCGGACTCAAACTCCAAGCCTTTAATCGCCTCCCAAATCCAGTCAGCTATCTTCAGCTTGCTTCCCTGAAATCGCGTGGAAGGAAATTGCGGGTTTTC
>CAZKOV010000107.1:0-2869 GCA_964554465.1 uncultured archaeon | reverse complement strand
AATTAGGAAAAAGGCTTTTATATCAAAACTTCAAGCCAATAGCGTGGACGAGAGGATAGTCCTCATAGGGTTCGCGCTGGTCTTCGCGGGGATGATAGTAATCATCTTGGGCTCTGCATTAGGCTCGAAAAATAAGCCAAATAGCAGCTCCAGCGGATTTGCCGTAGGCGGCTTCATAGGACCCATACCCTTCGGCTGGGCAACGGAAAAGCCGCTTCTATACATAGTCATAGCCATATCAGTAATAATGTTTCTGGTTTTCATGCTCTTAGGAAGGCTGAATTTATGACACTAAACACTGTAATACTTAAAAAGCTTATCCCCAAAACACAAATGATAGAATGAATATATGTAATCTGAAACGCAGTAAATTTCTGATACTTTTATTATCTCTACTTATAATTTCTTCCGTCTGCAAACCCATAGCTTCTGCGGTTGACACGGATGAAGACGGGTTAAGTGATGAAGATGAAATCAACATATACCACACAAATCCATACAGAGAAAGCACAGATGGAGACAGATATGATGATGGTCAGGAGATTTTTGGCCACAGCCCCGGAGATCTCGGAGAGATGGGTGGCGACATGCCTTATTATGTTATCCCTCCGGGAGACAATGTCTTCGTCGCTGCGTATCCTGTAATAGATATAGAAATTTCCAATGAGATTTACGTTGTTCTGATACAGGAAATCACCACGGAATTCAGGAACATAACAACTTACACGCAGGGTTATTCCGTGTCCAATACAGATGGTAGTTCTACTTCTGTTGGTGAAACAGAAACTCATACATACAACACATGGGAGGATGTTGGGAATTCAAAAGCTGATGCCGAAAACTATGAAGACCAATATGATGAGATAACCAGTGCAGAAGTAGGTTACTATAATGGAACAACGCATGGAAGAGAAGCCTCGCATGAATGGGGAAATACATTTTATGAAGAACATTCTTTTGGCGCAACCTTTGGCGCCTCTTTAGAGGCAAATCCTCTTAAATTATTAAAAAGTGCAGTATCTGGATTAAAAGGTGAATTCCAGAGAACCGACACGGACGGAAAAAGCCGTACAGTTACAGATAAGATATCAATTGAAGACGGCAATTCCCAAGAGGATTACGTCGGTGGAAGTTTTGAAGTGAGAGACGGTAATGTCACAGGAAGAGAGCATATAACAGAGTCTAGTGAAAGAAGAGGACAGGGCTATGAATCGAGTTTCTCGGAAACCATAACAACTACATCTTACCATGAAACGACAGTCACGGATACAAACAGTATAGCTACTGGCTATGAATGGGGAACCGCTACGACTGTAGACCCCAGCAATGCCGGAAAGCTAAGATTCACATTTTTCATCAAGAATGAAGGAACTGATATAGCAAGAGAAGTAGACGACCTGAGATTTAACATATTCATCGGAGACCATATACCAATCACTTATCCCGCGACCAACGAACCGGCTATATCGTTCCAGAACTTAAATCCCGGCTCAAAGATTCAATATAGCGGTGAAGTCACAATTTCTCTCGAGGAAATGCGTGATATAGACGAAGGAATGCCTATAAGGATTGTGCTCGCTGGCTATAGTTACGGAATCGATCAACTTTTCTATGAAAACGCTTGGGGTAGCGACGTACTTGTGGAAATAGACGATGGAGTTGCTGATGATGACGAGACAATTGATAAATACATGACATATTCAGCTTTCGGTGAAAAATATCTGGATGTACTTAGAAGACTGAACAGTAGCGTGCAGATAAAGGAACCACTGAACACAAGAGTTGAGATGCCTATTGAAGTTGATTCTGATGAATCAATAATATCAATACTAAATAAGGAAATAACCGAATGGTCTTGGTGGAAAATATTGATGCAGAGAGCTTCGGGCGGTCCAAGGTTTGCCGATATAGACGCCGTCAGAAAAACAAGGATGCTTCTTATATATGATCAGGATGCCGACCACGACTACTACAGCGACAGAAGCGAATTCCGCATAGGAACGGACAGAAATGATCCGGATTCGCATCCAGATGCGAAATTGATAGCGGCTGCATATGAAGAAACGAATGCAAGCTTTGTCGGAATCAGACTAAAATTCAGTAACATTGGAAATTATAGAGCTTATGGCATAGAAGCCAGATTGATACCTGTTGATGACAGCATAACAGTCTATGATAACGTGATAGGCGGAAGCGGAAGAATAGAAGCCTGGGAGACATTTATTCCCAATGACTATTTGGTGTATGAAAAGAAAACAGATGATTTCGAAAAACCTCTTATAATGTTCTTATACAACACACCACAGGGACCGAGGTTCTTCCTTACACCGACAGAAATAACAGACCTTAATGAAAATATAGACGACAAATTTGACATGATGATACCGTTGCCGGAACTGGCGCTAAGGACAAACAAGGAGCACAATTATTATGAACAAAACTGGATACTGGTAGATTATCTGAATCCGAGTGGAAAGAGTATAGAAAATGTCACGATCTTTGTCGAAATACTGAATAGTACCGGTTATCCTGAATATTTTATCAATGAGACTGCGATTATCCAGAACGGCAGCAACAGCTTCCTTTACTGGTGGAATCCCTCTGAAGTTTTAGATGAGACTGAAATAGGTAAAGACTACAAAGTACTAGTTTCGCTCACCGATTGCGAAATGGGGCTCATTGAAGATGATATAGAAAATATTAAACTTGTAGACCATGTTTCTAATCCAAAGCTTACAAACGCATTCAGAGATGGGACTTTCGAGAAGGAAATAGTTTTCGAGGATTCAGGCAAGCAGACTGTTTGGCTGTACCTCCCCAAAGATGCAGAACTCATAAGCGGACGTATCAGGGTCGAGTCAATGATGGC
>CAZKOV010000106.1:0-2887 GCA_964554465.1 uncultured archaeon | reverse complement strand
AAGATATGCACCTTCGCTGAGGATAATTCGCTCAAAATGGTTCTATGCAAAGAACAGAATTTTTATCCCGATATTACTTTTGTTGATAAGCAGGACAACAAGTTTGCCGTTGACCTGAAAAGCACTTATAGGAAAAACGCCAAAGAAGTCAATGGAATGACACTGGGTGCCTTTACAGGATATTTCCGAAACAGGGCCAGCAAAAAGAATATTACATTCCCATACGATGAATATACTTTCAGGGAAAACTAGGAGAGTTTTAGAAGTTTCTTCCGTTTCGCATCTGTTAATATCTTAATGCTGCAATCGTATGATAGACAACTTGGGCAAGAGCAAATATTGTTTTTATAGTTTGCATCGCCAACGAGGATAAGCTGCACTTTTTCTTTTTTGAGCATATGATAATGATAAGCATCTCGCCGGGTTGCAGAAGGGAGCGGCTCGAACATTATCATGGATTCGCAATCAGGAAGAATTCTAATCTGCATTTCTCGTTTTTCTAAAAATATGGTCGAAGCGATATTATGAAAACCCCAGTAAGGCAAGATTCGCTTTATATCAATCGTCAGAATACCATCGCTAGGCGTGAGCATCTGGTTATAAGCTTTTATCTTCGCTTTCATTTTTAAAATCAGTTGCTCTGAAAATGTTTCTGCGTCTTTGATATTATCATCAATGGAATCTATTACGTCAGAAAAGAAAAGTGCCTGAACGCGGCTATTCTTATTGCCTATCCAACCCCCCATCTGACCATCAAGGAGAAGTTTAATCGAAGCGCCCTTCAGAGAGAGTTTTTTGTAAGAAGAAAACTCTTTGACTTTTTCAAGTCTCGTGATAGGATTTGAGTAAAAGGTATTGGCCTTAAAGTTAAATACATTTTTTAATTCGGCTATCGAATCCTCATGGGCTATTAGAGTGTTAGAGTAATGCTCGCCCCAGATAGATTCATAACACTCCTGAGTGAGAGGTGTTATTGTTATAAGCGGCATTATGCTTGAGGATTCAAGCCCAATAAGATTATTTTTCATTTGATGTCTAAAAGTTTTGAAAGCTTTATTTCTAGAGCGTTTGCAATTTTTTGTATATTCACCAAGGAAATATTTCTTATACCTCGCTCGACGTCACCGATGTATTGGCGACTAAGGCCGGATAATTCTGCCAATTTCTCTTGTGTAATCCCCTTGGTAGAGCGGAATTGCTTTATCCGAGAGCCAAATTTTTGCAAAATTGTCATAGCATCAGGATATCCGATGCCTACTATGGGTGTCCACCAACTATAAGTGTCATTGTTAGTTTATTGAAAGGAATTTAATATGCTTTTTCTTGAAGATACTTGTGGCAATAAGATGGAATTTTGTACAGTGACAGAAGCACAAGAATATATTGAGTTAAGGCACTCTAAAGAAGGCGGCTTTGACTGGATTTCTGAGATCAAAGACGGTAAAGGAAAATATTACGGGTGTCGTTGGAAATTGGAAATCTCGAAAATATAAGCCCGCAGTGGAACAGGCGTTGATTACTTTGGTTTTTACCACTTTCTGGAAGGTCTGGTCAATTATTCTCAGTGGCCAAATATGATTGATTATAAAACAAAGCACAAGCGCCTAAAAAATAACAAGTCTGTTTGGGCGGATAAAAATAAAATCCATTATGCTTTTGGACGGTTGTTTGAAAAATTCAAGGACAGTATCTTAGTTGTTTCGTATAGAGCTGATGGAATACCTTCCGTTAATGAACTTATAGAATTGATGAAGAATTACAAAACAAATGTTCAGGAACTTAACCGGACGGCATATAAATATGTTTTGAGTGTAAACAACTCCGCTGAAGTGCTTCTGATAGGACAATGAGAAATGAATTACATAGGTTTTTATGGACTTGTCCACCAGAGGTGGAAGAACTGAGAAAACTTGTTTTTCTTTCCACTTTAACGATATAATGCTCCCTCAAGGCCAGAAGTCTTTGCAGGCTCTTGCTTCATAACAATTAGGCATAAGAAGGCGATATATGCGTGAA
The DNA here is from genome assembly GCA_964554465.1 of uncultured archaeon. GTDB lineage: Archaea > Aenigmatarchaeota > Aenigmatarchaeia > QMZP01 > QMZT01 > JAADIF01. Next base: position 871 of record CAZKOV010000106.1, on the reverse strand, counting down.
ATTCAAAATGAGATAGCAAAAAAACTTTTTTCAGCATCTGTTGGTTATGGAAACGCAGGATTAGCTCTTTTTCACGGGCATTTTCGTATTGCAAGAAATAATCAATCTATCATCGGGAACATAGCAATTGCCACAGAATTACTGCTCAAAGGATTTATTGCGAAGCGAAGCCTCCTGCTTTTTTTAAAAGATGCCCCTCTTGAACTCAAGTGCGCGTTGTCTGCTCCTGATGCTCTACCTCCATCATTCAAAAAGTCCCCTCATAAGATCGAATTGCGGTCATCAACATACAAAAGTATAGAACTTGACGAAGCTATAAAGATATTTGGCGTTTTTTCGCCCGATACAAAAAAAAGGTTGAACGCACATTTAAAATTTCTTTCCCGATGTAGAAATCTGTGTGTTCACGCAGTACTCCCGGATTTTCGCGAATACGAAGTCCAAAGAACAGTTTTTCTTTACCTACAATTATTCGCTCATATTCGGGAACAAGATTCTGACATATTGAAATATTACTCCGTTGGTGACAAGAAAAAGAACGAAGATTTCCTTTTACGATTTAATGAAGAACGAATAGCTCGCGTTCACTCTGCCATAGAAGCCGCTAGAGAGAAGGCAAAAAGAATTGAGAACCCAATGTCAATAGTTGTTAGTGAATGGGATATTTGTGTAATAGTCTGTCCAGTCTGCGGATGTGATGGGCTGCTTTATGGACAAACGCAAGAAGATTACGAAGCCGAAGATGAATTTTCCGGCCACTTATATCTAACGTTTGTAGGTGACTCTTTTGAATGTGAGGAATGCGGCTTAGAACTTAAAGATTATGATGAATTGGAGATAGCAGGTATTGACCCTGTAATTGACCGATCAG
>CAZKOV010000105.1:0-2996 GCA_964554465.1 uncultured archaeon | reverse complement strand
TTCATTCCTGTCGGAACCCTTACGGATAAACTAACGTCATAGATTTTTTTGACCTGTCCGGCCTCAATGAAAATCACGGTATTCATGACATGAGGAATCATTCCCAGTTCTATCCTTCCCACAAACCTCTGGATAGCTGAAACCGGATCAGTGGAGTGGACGACACCAACCATACCAACACCGGCTAGACGCATGTCTGCGAAAACGCGGAAATCGTCCGTTGTCCTGACCTCGTCAAAGATCGTGTAATCGGGTCTTGCTAAAAGAAGGATTTCAGCGGTCTTCTCCCAGCTTCCTGCAAGCGGTCCGTACTGGGTTATCTCCGGGACGACCTGCAAGTCTCTTGGTTGTTCGAATGTCTTCACTATCTTGTCCATCCCCGCAAGCATGTTTGCTACGGCAGCGGCGAAGGTCGATTTTCCACTTCCGGGGGCTCCGGAGATAAGAACGCCCTGAGATGCTCCTGTAATCTTATCTATGACTTCCTTTTTCAGATTGTAATCTTTGATTGTTGTCTTTGCAATCGGACGGACTGCTGTTATTTCAAGGGCATCTGATAATGGTGGTTTTGTTGTTGTGATCCTGTAATCACCAAGTTGGATGACAGAAGCTCCTCCTCGGTTCATCTCGATAAAGGAGTCTTCTTCCTTTCTCTGCTTGGACATTATGTCATCGATTATTTTTTTCAGCTCCTTTTCCGTAATGCGCTCTTCACTTAACTTTATCAGATTGACAGAACCCGGTTTTCCTTTCTTCGCAACGGGGATTATTCCCGTCTTGAGATGGACCGATTGTGTGTTCTCGTCGAAGTATTTCTCTAATCCGACCTCAGCGGGATGAACGCTCGGATAATGCTTTACGGCAACACCTTCGGCCTCTCCTACAAGAGCCTGGACATAATCTCCGGTAACAAGAAGAGCTTTCTCCTTGTTAGCAAATTCTTTTATCAAAGAATCCAGTCTTCCCTTTTTAGCGAGGTTTATCTCTTCAGCTGTTGGCAGCCGGCCGTCAATCGAGACGGAGACCTTGTATTTCTTCGGCAGAGCCCTAAGGTTCTTGATTTCATCAAGGCCCTGAAAACCCGTATCCCGTCCGCGGGATGCCTGGGACTGGAGCTCGTCCATTACGAACCTTGGAATGATAATCTTGACGTCTGATAATTTTCCTTCTCCGACTAGCTCCGAAAGTTTTCTTGTTATCAGAACTGACGTGTCCGGAACTATTTTTTTGTGTTTTTTTAACATTTTTTCACCTTTTTTTAATTGTTTAACAAATCCAATTGCACTATAATATATAAATATTCATATAATATTGGAAGCTATAAAGATGCCATATGACTTTAAGCAAAGATGACATTGAGATCATCGTCATGAGACTTTTGGATGAAGGAGAAAAGACAACCACGGAGTTGGAAGAAGCCCTCAGGAAAGACGACAGCCGTTCCGAATGCATGGATAAGGTTAATTTTGTTCTCATTAAACTTAGAAGCGAAAAGAAGGTTGAAGGAAGGTTCTCTCCTGAGAAGAAATCTATGGTCTGGAAAAAGTTATAAAATTTTACAGTATTTTATTTTTAATGGCTAATCAGGATCGATCGCATATTGATGTGTTCATGCATTCTATCTTTAAAAACAGGTTATATCCAGAATATCATAAGAGTGCGATGTTTGGCCATTATACAGATGAAATGTATTCTACTGCTGACTCATCTTCAAACAGAGTTATATTAACTAACGGACTGAATGCTGAGTTTCTTAAGAGATATCCCGATTCAGAAATTTTCAGAACTGTTGTTGATGAGAGGGGTCATTCATTTGCTGACATTGTTCCGGAAGACAAGGAAAGATTTAAGAGGTTCATATTAGGTACAACAAATTCTCTCCTACGGTACCATGGAGCTTATGCGGGTGTCTGTGTAGCAGGGTCGATTTTAGATGTTTTGATGATACAGCATGCACAAGATAAGATTGTAGATGCACATCCAGAAATGAGGGGTTTTATTGAGAAGCAGGCACAGATATATCACGAATCCCGAGGAAATTACATGAAATCAAACATACGCCTCGGTGTGGTCTTATCACATCCAAAAGTCGGAACATATATAGCATATCCACATGCGGAGAATCTGGAACTGAGACACGGAAATAATATTTTTCAGCTAATGGACGATAATACAAGTTTACATGGAAAGACCTTAATAATGGAACCGGAAAGTCATCATTATCATGAATTCACATGGCGCGGTTCAACAGCAAACGAAACCAATCCTCCTGTATTGCAAGAAGTGCCTGTAAATTTCATCTATCAATTGCCTTTATTCTTGAATATGAAACAAAAGAAAGGAACGTTTAATAGATATCTTTTGAAAAGAGACCACTGAATAGTAACATTAATAAAACTTTTATCTAATTTCATGTCATATTCTCAAAGGTACTTCTATGACAAGGATAATGTACAGGGATACGAAAGGGATATCTCCGGATGTTTATAGAAGAGACGCCATTCTCAAAAGCCAGCCTCCGAGTGGAGGTCTTTATGTTCCAACTTTTATTCCAAAATATCAGTCCGGTGAAATCGAATCGTTGGAAGGTGCATCTCTTCCCGAAATTGGGTATTCTGTTATGAGTAAATTTCTAAGAGATGAAATGCCCGATTCAGAGATACAAAAAATTTGTCAAGATGCCCTTGATCCAAAATATCATTCTTTACCGATTGAACACGTTATGGGTAATATATTCACAGAAAGGCAGGGAAGAGGACAGTCAGGCGCATTCAAGGATACAGCGGCGAGATTATTGGCAAGAGAAGCCAGTTATTATATACGACAGGGTTCTGATGGAGAATCATATCTTCTTGTAGCGACTTCAGGTGATACGGGAGCTGCAATTGCAAGTGCTTTCCATAATGTTCCCGGAATAAACGTGATTATTGCATATCCGAGTACTATTTATCCAAGACAAGCTAAACTGATGAATACTTATGGAGATAATATAATTG
>CAZKOV010000104.1:0-3039 GCA_964554465.1 uncultured archaeon | reverse complement strand
TTTATTCGGGGGTTATGTTTTTATATTCAGCCCCGCGTTTTACGCGGGGTCGTTTCGGTTTAGCCCCCGGACCTGTGCCGGGGGTTTTGAATTGCTTTATATTTAGCCCCGTCACTCTCGCCGAAGGCGGATGACGGGGTCATTATATCTTTCATTTAGCCCGTGGCATAATCGCGGGTCTGTTATTGCGAAGTCGTGCAGAGGCCGTGGTAATCTTTACACAATGATGTGGTCGATATCAAGAACCGTCGGTTTCCCATCTCCGTCTATATCGCCGATATCAAGCGTCCCGGCGCACTCGTGGCAGTTATAAATCGTCTTGAGATACTTCTTCTCTAACAGTACCGGTATCGTGTCATAATACTTCTTCTCGCCAGGCCTCATCTGCCGGTAAAACTCATACAGGCCCTTTGTCCCTTTCATACTGTTACACGCCCTGCACGCCCACACCTGGTTATGTATCCCCTGTATCGCATCGCACGTTGCGCACCCCGGCCGTATCCTCAAAGACTTAGGCACAATATGCTCCCGCGCCAGTCCCTCCGTACTGCCGCAGTAGGCGCATCTTTTCTCCGCCTCGACCAACTGCCAGTCCTCCCGCATAATATCCGACCACGACTTGACCCCGCTCTTCAAATCGAGAAACGTTCTCTTCACAAATCCGTAATGCTCCTTCTTTACCTGCTTTCCGTCAGGCACAGAAAACGCCCGCCGTGCGATTATCTTCGCATACTGATAAAAAATCTCATCCCGAACTGTCTCAACATCCCTATCCGGCATCATCACTATCTTTACCATCTAAGAATAGTAGCTAAACATCCAATAAGTCCAATAAGTGCAAATACCAAGTACACTACTCCAAAGCATTTGGGATATGTCATGTACCAACTGCATGGATTCCAATATCTACTTTCTTTTAACTCTTTTGTCTTTATCTCCTCAGAAAAAAAGAGAGATACTTGTTGCCCATTTGGATCTTCTTTCAAAGAATCTTCTATAGCCTTTAACGCAGCCTCCGCATGCTTGATCAAATATGCGACCCGTTGGTCGAGTTTCCAAAACACGAACGAAATTAACATCATACCCACGGACAGGAAAAATCCGAAGACTTGGCAGTCACACTCCTTTTTCAAAGTTGCTGCCAAACCTGCAGTTAGAATTGCAGAAATTACAACGAAGAAGTTAAATAACGCCATTCTCTGACCTGCATGCAGTTTAAAATACTCCCATGCGTACTCCCTTTTGTCCCTCAATGTCCAGCCTTCTGTCATTTTAAATTTACCTCCTTGTTTTTCTGTGATTATGTACTCATCGAGCAGTAATCCCTCCATCGACTACAAGGGTGCTCCCTGTTACATAGGAAGCTTCATCCGAGCACAACCATACAACGGCCTTAGCAATCTCTTGAGGTTCCGCCACCCGTCCAAGGGGATATCTTGTTAAATCTTCTAGGGATTTACTGATAAGCCTTTCCCTAAATGCTGTCTTCACCGGCCCCGGACATATAGCATTTACTCTTATGCCTGAATTGGCATATTCTAGAGCTGTCGTTTTGGTTAGCCCAATTATTCCATGCTTGCTGGCAACATACGCTGGCATTCCTCTCTCGGACCCAACTAAACCATATACAGAAGATGTATTCACAATTACTCCAAATTTCTGTCGAATCATCTGAGGGATCTCGTATTTCATACAAATCCATACAGACTTTAGGTTCATTCTAATTACATTATCCCAATTCTCTTCGCTACAATCTGCAGTCTTAGCAAGGTCGCCCTCTATCCCCGCATTATTGTGAGCATAGTCCAGTCTACCATATATTTTCATGGCTTTCTGAATCACACTATCAACTTGAGACCCAACCGAAACGTCCGCTTCGATGAATCTTGCTTCGCCGCCAATACTTATGATTTCTTGGACAGTTTCATTGCCGCTCGATTTGCCCATGTCTATTACTAAAACCTTTGCACCTATTTTTGCAAAAGCTATTGCCGATGCCCGACCTATTCCAGACCCTCCACCCGTTATCAATGCTACCCTCTTATTCCTCATTATGGCCTTCTTATTTGCTACCAAATTGATTGATCTCCGTCTTTTTCCTGCTGTTGTGATTCTTTTATCGAGTGAAACTTCTCCGCTTTACTCTTTTTTCTCAATAATCCGCATTATAAATGGTCATTATCAAATAGAAAATAGCAAATAATATATCTCTGTGGTCTCTGTGAGCTCTGTGGCTATAAAATCCGCGCAAATCCGCGTAATCCGCGGTTAACAATAATTTGTGTTTATTTGTGTCTATTCGTGGTTAATTTTCTGCGATCTCTGCGTCCTTTGCGGTGCCCTTTTTTATTTTTACCTTTTGCTTTTTTAATTTTTACTTTTGCCTTTTTACTTTTCACTTCCGCGTCAATCCACGGTTAAACAAAAATATTATGCCTTTTAACTATATAATATAAAAGAAAAAATCCGTGTTAATCCGTGTCTCATATTCGTCGTTAGTCTTGCCTCTGAACTCTGGTATCTGTAGTCTAATAAAATTCGTGTTCTCCGTCAGGAGTCCCTAGGACATTCGTGGTTAATCTAATCTGTGAAATCTGTGGCTGCAATTTTACCCGCCAATCCCTCTCCCGAAAACCAAAAAATCCCCGCCAATCTGCGAAATCCGCGGTTCTGATTTGTCGTCAGTCTGAAGTCTTGCGTCTGGCCTCTGTGGTCTGATTCAATTCGTGTCCTCCGTCAGGAGTCCCTAGGACATTCGTGGTTAAAAATCAGCGTAATAAATCAAATCCGCGTCATCCCCTTGGGGACCCCTAAGGGGGCTGCGATTACAATTCGTTTCATGTCCTTCCTGCTCTTCATGGTAAGAAATCCGTGGTTCCAATTCTTATCTATAAAACAGTGTTAATCAGCGTCAATCTGTGTAATCTGTGGTTAAGAAAATCGATGACTTTTTATTAATACCTTTGTATAAAATCTTTCATGGTATCGAAACGCAAAACACGCAAACGCCCTTACGCCATGAGCCGCCGGAAGCGAAAC
>CAZKOV010000103.1:0-3045 GCA_964554465.1 uncultured archaeon | reverse complement strand
CCCATCTCGCCTGTCGACGGACCGAGGTTTCCGGGGAAGAGCTTCTTGTGCTCGAAATTGACGTTTATAGGATAAACAAATTCGTTCCCGTTGAAGAAAGCACCGACCGCAACCTCCACTCCCGAAATCCTTTTCTGGAGCTGGAATGAGGGGATCTTCTTTGCCCACGCGTTGTTATAATCATTAAGGACCTGTATCACATCCCTCCCGTCATCTTCTTCACCGATGTAAAGAAGGCCTTTCAGGTTCTGCGCCTCTCCGCTGGGTTTTATAACATACCTGTTGGGGTGTTCCCTGACATAATCTATCGCTTCATCAAAAGAAGTGAAGTTTACATGCGGGATTATGGAAACACCGACCTTCTTCAGTTCGGCCTGGCCGAAAGCCCTGTCATCCTCAAGACGATCCGTATAAGCAGTTCCGCCGACTACTTTATGACCTTTTTTTCTTAGTTTTTCAGCAATCTTTCCCTGACCCAATACATCATCAAAAACAATTACGTCAGCCCAGCCAAGCTCTTCCTTCCAGTCAGTTATATGGGGAATGAAACCGCTTGCAACCTCCCTTTCCTTCGGGTTGTCGACATAGTGTTTCACGCTATGTCCTTCCATCTGTATCTGCCATGCGAGGTCCCCGCAGAGGTTGTCAAGGCTCATGAAAAGAAAGTTCTTTGGTTCCATGCATAAAAAATAATTCAAGGATTTTTAAAGCAAAGGGAGTTAATTTATTTACATAAAGAGGATATTCATGGAATGGCTTTTATTCGCGATGACAGGATATTTTTTCTACGCCTTAACTAATATAATATCGAAAACAGTCGTCACGAAACATATCAGGAACATCTTCATTTATACTGTTATCGTCTCCTTTTTCGGTCTCATACCTCTCTGTTTGATCCCTTTTTACGGGCTGACTGTGCCTGAATTACCACAGCTAATAATTTCATTGGTCGCGGGGATGTTGTGGATATATGCACTGCTGCCTTTTTATAAGGCCCTTCAAATAGAAGAAATGTCAAGAGTTGTCCCCATATGGAGGTTCGTGCCTTTTTTTGTCCTGATATTTTCGTTCATTTTCATAGGTGAGAGGTTATTCCCTTACGATATAGCGGCTTTTGCCCTGTTATTTCTGGGAGGAATTCTCATATCCGTTAAAAAACTGAAAGAAAATCTCACAATCAGCAAAGCTTTTTACTGGATGCTGCTGTCTGCCTTTCTTTTCGGGATTACGCACACTATGGAAAAATACGTGTTTATGAACCAGTCATATTTGGACGGATTCATCCTTATAAGATTAGGCGGATTTTTAGCGGGCGTTTCGATTTTGGTTCTGACAGGACAGAGGGGAGATTTTTTTAACAGCTGGCGCACGATCAATACAAAAATAAAATACGCGATATTGGGATATGGTTTTTTACAGTTCGTTGGAATAGCTTTCATAAATTTTGCGATGAGTCTCGGACCGGTATCCCTTGTCACGGCGACGGGGGGATTCCAGACTTTCTTCGTTCTGATTTTGGCTATAATACTATCACATAAACTTCCACATATTCTAAAGGAAGAGATCAGTAAGGGTATAATATCCCAGAAAATTATAGCAATTCTGCTACTTATTCTCGGGGCAGGGATAATAATCATTTTTTAAATGCAACGTTCATATAATAGTGCTTATGAAAGTATGGGTTTTGTATAAGTCAAAGAGAAGATATTATTCTCAAAAGAGACTGATAGAAGAAGCGAAAAAACTCGGAATAGATTTGAAAATAGTCACGCCGGAAGATTTTGAAATCATAGAACCGATATCGGAAGACACCAACATTCTCTATAAAAACAAGCCTACACCTCTGCCTGACTGCCTCTTATGCAGAATGGGAAGCGGGACAACATATTTTGCATTGATGGTCATACGTTTTCTGAAAAGGAAGGGGGTTTTTGTCCTCAACGATGATACAAGCATAGCGAACGCCAAAGACAAACTGAAGGCTGTCCAGATACTCTCGGCTAAAAATATCCCGATACCAAAAACAATGCTGGCAAAATTCCCGATCAATACAAAATTCATCCAGAAAGAATTCAAGTTCCCTCTGATATTGAAAAGCATTTCGGGTTCCCACGGAAAGGGTGTCGTTCTCTGTGAAACAAAATCACAGTTCAACGATATAGCCAAACTTCTTGAAAAAACCAGAAACTTGGAAGATAATTTAATCGTTCAGGAATTCATTTCAGAGAGCCGGGGGAAAGACATAAGGGTATATGTCCTTGGCGGGAGGGCCATAGGAGCAATGCTGAGAGTGGCCAAGAGAAACGGATACAAATCCAACTTCTCGGAGGGGGGTTCTGTCGAGAAATATCAGCTCAATCCGGAAATCGAGTGGCTGGCCGTAGAATCCGCAAAGGCACTGGGGCTTGAAAATGCAGGCGTTGACGTCTTGTTTGATAAACAGGGATACAGGGTCTGCGAGGTAAATTCCAATCCCGGATTCAAAGGATTTGAAAAAGCGACCGGTATTAATATTCCCCAGGAAATTTTCAGATTCCTTCATGTACGTCTCGAAGGAATGGTGAAGAGATGACAGGAGATGTCATTGTTAAAGACTCTCCAATACACGGTAAAGGGGTTTTTGCAGCAAGAGACTTCATGAAAGGAGAAAGCGTGGTGGTATGGGACACTTCAAAAACCTTGACTGAACAAGATATTGAAAAACTTTCTGATGAAGAAAAGTTATATGTCGTGTATTTTGGCGGAAAACGTTTTCTCATGCAGCCTCCTGAAAAATATATCAACCATTCCTGCAACCCTAACACATTCATGAAGGATTTCCGTGACATCGCAAAAAGAGACATCGGGAAGGACGAGGAAATCACGACTGATTATTCCGAAGAGAAAAATCCGATAATTAATTTTGAATGCCATTGCGGAAGCAGGAACTGCAGGAAGATAATAAAGGGGAAGATCTGAACTCAGACAGGATTGTAACCTAAAACTGTCTTTGCTTTGGAGATATCAACAGAATCTATGTCATCCATGATAGTAAAGGCCTCATAC
>CAZKOV010000102.1:0-3125 GCA_964554465.1 uncultured archaeon | reverse complement strand
ACAGGAGCGAACATGCATATCTTTTGTGAACCGAAAAACTCGGAAGAAGTGAAAAAGAGATTGAATGATCTGAAAAACGAATTAGGAATAATAGATGTCTTCGAAAGTAAACCGGGAGGAGACGCAAAACTGGTAGATGACCATTTCTTTTAGAGTGATGTCATGGGAAATTTGGATGATAAATTTTATGAGAATGCGGTTGACATTCTCAATAATTCGGGAGAGTGTGATTTTGCAGGAAAAACTCCTGCTTTAATACTTCCTAAAGAAAGGGAAGGTCATTGGAGAGAAAAATATTCCAAACTACTTTTTTCAAAAATAGAGAACGGTGAGATTAAAGCAAGATACTTGTTTTCACTTCTCGTGGCAAGAGAGAAAATTCTCGAATATCCCAAAGAAGATATAGAAAAAATACTAGAAAACTGGGAAAAGGTTCTGCAATATGATAACCTAGACCTACGTTTTGTAAATCATAAAGATTTTGAAAGCTGCATTGTAGGAGAGGACAAAGCGATTATAACAACTGAACCTGTGATCGATGAGAATCTGGAAGAGAGAAAAAGAATATTCAATGAACTTTTCGAAAGCGCTTCGAGTAATCATATGGAAGTTATTGAGGATATCAGGAAAGAGGTGGGCGGATGATACATGTTTCAGCTCCCGCGAAACTTATAATGTTCGGGGAACACGCTTCAAGGCATGGAAAACCATCAATAGTCTTTGCAATAAATCAGAGAATTCATGCTTATCTTGAGGAAAGGACTGATGATAATATAATCCTGAAAGCTCCGGATATGGGAATCGATGAAGTAGAATACCCTTCCGATAAACTGGAATATATGACAACGGCAATCAGATTGTTTTTTGATAAAACAGGTAAAAAAGGCAGTTTTACTTTATCCACCAAATCGGAAATGAGAGAAGGTTTCGGGAGTTCCGGGGCCGTGACTGTTGCAACAATCGGAGCGCTAAACGAGCATTTCAAAACGAATCTTTCAAAATTCGACATATGGAAAATTGGTTATGATACAATTCAGGAAGTCCAGAGTCATGGATCCGGAATTGACATAGCAGCTGCCACATACGGGAATGTAATATTTTTCCGGAAAGGAAAAGAACCCGAAATCATAACAAAAGAAACGCTTCCCATCGTAATAGGAAACACCGGGATTAAAGTAAAAAGCAAACCTATAGTAAAAGCTGTACAAGAACTCGAACAGGAATATCCAGAAATTCTGAGGGCAATAATAGATAACATGGGAAGGATTGGTATTCGGGCAAAAAAGGCTCTTGAAGAGAATGACCTCGAAACCGTCGGCCAATTGATGAACATAAACCAGGGCATGCTTTATGGTGAAGGTGTAAGCTCGCTCATTCTTGAGAAACTTATTTTTGCTGCAAAAGAGGCAGGAGCTCTCGGAGCCAAGATATCAGGGGCAGGGATCGGTGATAATATGATATCTTTGGTTCCGCCCGGCAAAGAGAAAGTGGTTGCAGAAGCTATCAAAAAGGCCGGCGGAGAACCAACTATAGCAAAGATAGATGACGGTTTAAGAGTTGAAGAATAATGATTAAAGCAGTTATTTTTGATTTTGGTGGGGTCTTCTTTACATCATGGGTTCCTGTTTTTTATTCATTTGAAAAACTTTCCAGTCTTCCTAAAGAGAGAAAAAAAGAACTTATGCACGGAGAAATGTGGAAAAAACTGAAATATGACGAAATAGATGAAGACGAGTATTGGAATTATATTAAAAAGGAAGTAAATCTCGATGTTTCGATCAAGGAATTGGGAAGAAAGTTAAGAGAAACAATTAAGGAAAAACCAGAAATGAATGAAATTGTTAAAAAATTAAGAGAGAAATGCAATGTCTTTATCTTATCCAATCATGTTAGAAACTGGATAGATTATTGTGAAAATAAATATCATTTCAAAGAGCTTTTTGATAAAGTATATTTCTCCTTCGATTATCATATGGATAAGCCGGGGCGTGAATTTTTCAATTTGTTGTTCAATGAGACTAGATTAAAACCAGAAGAATGTGTATTTGTTGATGATGCTGATTATAATATAAAGGCAGCAAAAAAATTGGGAATGAAATGTATCAAATTCGAATCTTCTAATCAATTTAAAGAAGAAATGAGTAAACTGGGAGTAGAAATATGATTAAAGCCCTGATTTTCGACTACAATGGAGTTCTTGTGCTCGATTTAGACATACATATAGATGCATATCTGAAATTATTTGATGAAAAGGAATATCACGTTTCAAGGGAAATTTTAAGAGAAAACCAGTGGATGACCCAAGAAGATAAAATGAAAACTATTCTTGGAAAAGATTTCACGGAAGAACTGTTTATCAAACTAATTGAAGAGAAAAGAAAAATTTACAGAGAAATTCTTCACGATTATAAATTCATACCTGATAATCTGGAGAAAACACTTGGAGCGCTTGCAAAGAAATTCAGATTAGCTATATCATCCAGTACTTTTATCGGTGATATGGGATTCGCATTCTCAGATTATATGCATTTCTTTGACCCGATATTAACAGATAAGGATATCGAAAAACACAAACCTGATCCGTCTTTGCTTCTGAAAACTGCCAAAATATTGAATGTGAAACCCGAAGAATGTGCCTATATAGGCGACGCCCCAACGGATATGGAAGCAGCAAAGAATGCCGGAATGATGGGAATAGGAATTACTACAGGCTTCGATTCAAAAGAAGATATAAAGAAGGCTGGAGCAGATAAAGTTTTTGATAATTTAAATGAATTTTGTGATTACATACTGAAGTAGATTTTTAAAAATTCACCGCTTAAAAGGATATATGTCTAAATATCAGCCTGATTCAAAAAACGTCTTATTGAATGTAGGTGGAGTCATTTTGGATGAGCCTGCGACAAGCTATATGATTCAATACAGGCAAACACAGCTAGATGTACATGCCTTCCATCAAAAACTTCTTTCCCAATGTGGTCAAGAGGGGCCTCTCAAAAATGTTTCCCCTCGAGAATTTGAGACTGCTTACAATAACTGGAAACATAAAAATGATGGAGAATCCGTGGTCGGGTATGGTACTTTCTTAAGGGCGTGCAGGCATGATATCCCCCAAAATGATGGAA
>CAZKOV010000101.1:0-3170 GCA_964554465.1 uncultured archaeon | reverse complement strand
CCTGCAATTCCCGTTGCAATTATTATGGATTTTGCTTCATAGTTATTTTTGATGGTAGTTATGGTGAAAATTTTTTTCTTGACTTTTATACTTGTAACAGGCTCTTTTTCTTTAACCTCGCTTCCTTCGCTTTGGACATGATCCATCATTATTTCAGACATCTCCTGACCTTTCTTGTTTCGATATCCTAAAAAAGAGTCCACCTTCTTCCAAGGATATGATTGTATTAATGCACCGCCTCCCAGATTAGCATCAAGTACTATATGGTTAAGCTTCATGTAAGAGGCTGTCAAAGCTGCGGAAAGCCCGGCGGGACCCGCGCCAATGATAATCAAGTCGTAAACCATAGACTCACTTGATTAATCTTAGGTTCAGGCCAAATATAAATCCTTACAGAAGAATGTATGAACATGTACGTGATAAAATCTGTTCCGGAAGATTTTGTAGTTGAAGAGATAACAAAAATAAAAAAAAATGTATCAGGTGCGAAACTCCGCTGGAAGGAAAAAATGAGAGCACTTAGAGGGAACAAAACCCCAGAAAAGAAAAGATACACCATATTCAGAATGAAAAAGACCAACCTGAATCTTTTCGAAGCGATAGAACTTATCTCCGAAAAGACCGGAATCCCTAAGAAAGATTTCGGGTATGCAGGGACAAAAGATAAGAAAGCGGTAACTATCCAGACAATCTCTGTTCCCGAATACCCGAAAAGTGAATTGCTAAATCTGGAAATTAAAGGTATCAACATTCTGGACGTTTTCAAATCAGACAAGCCTATAAAACTCGGCGATCTTATCGGAAACAGATTCCATATTATTGTAAGAAATATCGATGAAAATATCAAAGAAAATATAGAGAAGAATCTTAATAAGATCAAAAAAAACGGCTTTCTGAATCTTTTCGGAAAGCAGAGATTCGGCTCGGATAATGCTGAAATCGGGAAAATGATAATCAAAAAGGATTTCAAGAAAGCTGCTGAACTCCTTGTAACTTCAAACAAAGATGTCAAATACTATCTTTCAGAGAATCGGGCAGATTACATCGGGTCGGTTAAAATACTCCCAAAAATGTTATCCAGAATGTTCATTCATGCTTACCAATCTCAAATCTGGAATGAAACTGCGGAAAAGATAAAAAGGAATTGCATGATACCGATAATAGGTTCAAAAACTAAATTAGAAAATTATCCTGAATCAAAAGACATTGTAGAAAAGATAATGAAAAGAGAAAATAACCAACTTTCCGATTTTGTCATCAAGGATATCATGTTTCTAAGTACTAGAGGAGGAGAAAGAAAATCAATAATAAGGCCCGATAATCTTAGTTATTCAATTGGAAATGATGATATGAATAAAGATAAACTAAAACTGATTCTCGATTTTGAACTTCCTAAAGGGAGTTATGCAACTGTATTTGTTAATTATATTATGAAATATAAGTAAGCTGAGAGAATTCTTTATTATGGCTAAATCAAAAAAGTCAAAACCGATTCCTGAAGGAACTCTGAGAATAAGTGCTAAAGACCTTACAGTGCATGAGAAAACAAAATCGGGGTGGAAGATATCAAATAAACGATTCCCGAACGCCATGCATGTCATAGAATTATTCAAAGCACATGATAATTTTGATGTTCTCGTTGACAAGAAAAATCCAAGATGGTTAAAAGGACAATTATCACCCGAAGGAAAGACTCAGGGAGCAAGAATCAACATACTCCCTGATGAGCGTCAGTTAGATAAGGCATTCTCTTTATTTGCAGAGGAACTGACAGTTCATGATGCTACAACCAATGATCACTGGGACATTCTTTACAAGAATCCTGGTGGTACATATTCTTATGTTTATACCTTGGAGAAAGATGCAAAAACAAGAAATAAAAAATACCAAGCAGTCAAGGAATTTGAAAGAGTTTATCCGAAACTTGTAAAAAACGTCAGGAAATCCCTTCTCGACGAGGAAGACGACATGGCGGTTCCGATGTATACCCTCCTCAAGACATTGATGAGAATAGGAAACAAGATTTATTTCAGAACCCATGGTCATAAAGGTCTGACGACATTGAAGAAGAAGGACATAACAATCAAGGGGAAACACGTTACATTCAATTATTTAGCAAAGAGTGGTGTCCCGGTTTCAATGACAAGAAAGTTCCCTCGGATTTATGTCGAAAGGCTGGACAAAAGATTGAAAGGAATTAAACAATCTGATTTTGTTTTTGCGAATCCGAAAACAGGCCATCCTTTGAATGAAACGGTTTTCAAGCACGCTTTCAAGAAATACTGCGGTGAAGAATTCTATCCGCATATTGTAAGGTCATATTACGGAACTAAAAGAGCCGAGGATTTCCTATATAACAACAAAGAAGCCACGAAGAAGGAAATAAGACGTTTCTTTTTGTCGGTCGCTGACCGGCTGAATCACAAGAGGTTCGTGAAGAAGAAAGGCGAATGGACGGAAAGCTGGACAGTGACTGCAAATCATTATATCAGACCGGAACTTGTAGAGAAGATAAAGAATCTTTCAACTAAATAGATAGGTGATTTAATGGGATTAAATGAGTGGGCAAATTCCAGGATATCAAAAGAGGGATGGAAGGACATAGCTTTGATAAAGCTGAGTGCGTTCTTTTTTGCTCTGATGTTAGCAAAAGTATGGGCTCCTGTATTAAGTCTTGAATGGTATTGGTATGCTGTGCTTTTCATAGTTTTTGCACTGAAACCGGTTTATTCAGCTTTCAAGAAGTAGAAGAATTATTTCAAGAAAGGGAATTCTCCTGTGTAGCAGCCGGTGCATAGGTTTTCTCTTTTAAGTCCTGTGCCTTCGGTTATTATATTTAAAAATGTATTCAGATCTATGAATCTGGCGCTATCAATTTTAAGATGGTCTGCAAGTTCTTCATCTGTGGGGAATTTATTTGCTGCCAGATTACCGTCATCATAAGATATTCCGTTATCCGGTTGGCATAACCTGCAATAGGTTATGTTTCTGGGACTGCCTGACCTCAAATGAATACTCCTTGCACCCGCATTTTTTAAATGCCATAAAGGTCCATAATCTCTTATTATTTGATTCCCTCTTCTTATTGAATCTTCAAGGACTGCGACATCTTTGCCTGTTACTTTATTTTTTAGAACGGATATCTTTATTCCTGCTATCAAGTCTCTATA
>CAZKOV010000100.1:0-3193 GCA_964554465.1 uncultured archaeon | reverse complement strand
CAGGGATTATGACAAAACCAAGATAATGGTTGTACGTTGCATGGGAAACGGGAATGTCACCCTTGAGAACATGGTTAATTGCGAAGGGATAGAAATCTGACAGGCCTAAATGCAGCCCGAGGTTTGCACCGGATAAATTCCCGTCTATAACTGCAACTCCTTTCCCCATTGAAGAAAGATGAGAGCCCAGATTTGATACGAGTGTTGTTTTTCCAACACCGCCCTTGCCAGAAACAACAGAGATTATTCTTGTCATGAAATAAATTTGTTGTAATGCCTTAAATATCATATGGGTGTTATAGATAATAAGTAGGTAATTTTAATGAAAATACTTATGATTGGCTGGGGTCTCCCGCAGAATACGAGCGGGGGTCTTGACACCTATTGCAAATATGTTTCTTCCGAAATGTCCAAAGAACATGAGGTATACCTAACGCTTCCGGAATTCAACGTTCCTGAAGACGTGGAGGATATGGGAAGTGTCTGCATTATCCCCATACAATGCGAAAAGAAGGAGAAACTTCTCGACACGGTCCTTGAATATAACAAAAACATAGTAGAAGGTTTGTGCCATGAAAAATATGATGTCGTCCATTCCAATGACTGGTTCGGAGTCATGGCCGCTAACAGGATCAAGGAATGCACAAAGACACCCTTCGTTCTTACTCTGCATTCGACTGAGTACATGCGGAGAGCGGCGGAGAGCAGGGAAAAATGCGATCTGGATTTCCTTGAAAACATGGGAATAAAAAATTCGGATATCATCATCACGGTCAGTAATCTGATGAAAAAAGAGATTGCAGAAAAATATAATATAAACCGGGACAAAATAAAAGTCGTCCATAACGGTTTCATCATTCCCGATAAACCCGCAGACAAAGGTTATATAAAGAAAAAACATGATACGGGGAAGGATAAGACCGTCCTCTATATAGGCCGCCTTGCAAAACAGAAAGGCGTTGAATACCTGATAAACGCGGCCAGGGAAGTCCTGAAAAAAAGGCCTGATACCACATTTGTCATATGCGGTTTTGGCCATTTTGAAATAGCCCTCAGGAGACTTGCAAAAATAATGAGAATGGAAAGCAAGATTATTTTTGCGGGAAAAATAAAAGACGAAGAGCTCTATCCCTATTATTCGTCTGCTGACGTTTTCGTCTCACCTTCCGTCTGGGAGCCTTTCGGCCTGACTATCACAGAGGCCATGTCCCAGAAAATACCCGTAATCGCGACCACGTCAGCCGGAGCCGTAGAGGATATGGAAGATGGTAAAGATGTGATAAAGGTGAGACCCAGAAGTTCAAAAGAGATAGCGTCTGCAATAATAAGACTTCTTGAAAATGAAAAACTTGCGGAAAAGGTAGCAGAGAACGGCTTCGATTTCTGTAAAAAGAATTTCTCGTGGGAAGAATGTGCGAAGAGAACTGTTGAAGTCTACAAATCAATTTAGACCTTGAACTTGAACCTGTGGTCGTCTATTTTATCGTTTCCCATCAGAACGACTACGCATTCATGTTCTCCCTTTGCATCCGGTGCATAAACGACCTTGTAAACCCCCTTCTTTATTCTCGAGACGAGGGTAGCGGGAACGTTCGCGCTCTTCATGTATATGCTGTTCTCATCGTCATTTTTCAGGGTGTCCGCCGGAAGGTATATTGTTTCCAGCCCGTCCGGTGAATTGATGATTATTGATAGCTCATCATCGACCGGCTTGCCTTTGTCATCTTTGAGCCTCACTTCGATTTTCTGGAGATTGCCGACCTTTTTTACCTCGTGTTCTATCTTCATATTAAACATTATATCATAGGCTGCATATATTAATTTCCAATTGCAATTAATACACATGAACTGTCCGAAGTGCGGGGGAGAGGCGTATCTTTCTGATGAGGAGTTTGCCCACGCGGCGGAAAAGGTGACTCCGCCGAAACTGATTGTAAAGGCAACATTCGTCTGTAATAAATGTTATGATAAGTTCACGAGGGTGCTTGTACACAACCTCGAAGCGAAGACGGACAGCATGACAGGCACGGGGACAGTGAACAGGATACTCGGCGAACTCAATTTCCCCGAACAGTCAACGAAAGTCGACACGTCTGTTCTCGAATCTCTGAGTTCTCTGGACACCCCGGAAAGCACGGAAAAATCGGAAAAAGCGAGGTTTACTGAGTTGTAATATCAGTAAGGCACATTCTTTATCTTGAACAGATATCCTATCCCGTTCGCTATCAGGTGGAACAGCGGTGTGATAATCAGAAGTATTATGATCCACTCGGCTTTTATGTCCACGATGAGGAATGTGAAAAAGAAAGCGCCTATTAGGAAGTCTATCTGGTCGAGCAAAGGTGCCGGTTCCCCTCTTCCCACGTCCATCCGTCTTTTTACAAAACTTCCTGCCATGTCACCGACTAATGCCCCGAATCCTAACAAGAATCCAAGAACAGGTGTCATGTATACTATTCTCATCGTGACAGGAGAAATTTCCCAAGGAATGTAAGGAAATATTAACATCTGTATCAGGCTGACTATTATTGCAACAAGACACGCTCCGAGAAATCCTTTTACTGTCTTCCCGTCCCCGAATATTCTTCTCCCGTCTCTAAGTCGTCTGCCCCCATCTATGGGGATTTTCCCTTTGAAAAGGGGGGCAAAGCCGTTTGCGGCATAAGCGGGAATTATAAACCAAATTGCCTCTATAAAATAGAACAAGAAAAGGCCGTATTCCATAACATCAACTTATCAATATATAGCCCGCTTTATTTAATAAGTTTAGAGAGTAAATTTGTTCCGTGTTGCCGAATGGCAACTATCTCAGAATAAGAATGACATCTACAATCAATAGAAATAAGCTGTCTGTCCAAAGTATGGGCTGGTAGATCAGTGGTATGGCGGAACCGGTTAGCATGCACGAACACGAAACTCAAATTGAGATTATATCGGTTCAGATAAACGCTAAAGATCGCTAGCTTCGCAAGCTAGAGGCCCGGGGTTCAAATCCCCGCCAGTCCATATTTATTGAGACATCCCATCATGAATAATTAAATGGACATTGGACTCTTTACCGCTTCGGATTGCTTCAGCAACTCTTTCAATCAATTCTTCATCAGCCTTGTTTTTGATAAGAGTCAAAAGACCGCCGCAATGTCCAATCAATTGTTTTATATTTGGGTTTTTTGCAAATAGTGTTATGAAGTCT
>CAZKOV010000099.1:0-3249 GCA_964554465.1 uncultured archaeon | reverse complement strand
ACCTTTGTCTTTCGAGCCAATAAGACTTGTGTATCACAGAGATGAAAATCTATTTTCAGTAAAGGACGGACTACATAGAATCAAAGCATTCTATGACATGAAAATAAAATTTATTAAGGCGGAACTCGATTGTTAAAACCCCGTTAAGATGTAATAAACAAACATTCATCCCATGTAATAATACTCGCCTTTTGCTTTCTGTTCCCGATCTTTCTGCGAATCTTTTTTGTTTGCCCTCGCCCTTCCAGTCTGTGGATCTCTTCTGAATGTCACATCAACATTCTTCAGGAATTTGTTCATTCCATCATGGAGATTCATTGGTTCATAACCCACACCTTTAACACCGCTTTTACCATCAAAAACCATTATCTTGTCCGCGATAGCATCCATGAACTGGAGGTCGTGGTCCACAACGAAACCGGATACCTCTGTCGTTTCTATGTGATTTTTGATAATTTTTGCAGTAAGAAGCCTCTGCTCGACATCCAGAAAAGCGGAAGGCTCGTCGAACAGAATGAGATTATGCTCCTGCCAGATGGCTCTCAGGATAAAGACAGACTGAAGCTCTCCTCCGGATAAGACATTCATCAGCTTTTCAAAATTCTTTTCTATACCGAGATTTCTTGCCATGTTCTTGAACTCCGTCTCATAAACCTCATCCTTGATGCTCTTTTCCAAAAATTCCTGTACTGTCATAAAATTCTCTTCCTTTTCCAGAATGATTCTCTGGGGTTTGTAGGAAAGGCTGAGGTCCTTTATGAAATTCTCGGGTTTGTTATCCGGTTCCAGCTTTCCGGCAAGCATCTTGATGAAGGTTGTCTTTCCGATACCGTTAGGTCCCAGAATTCCTATGATTTCCCCTTTATGAAGGCTGCCGTTTTTCGTTTTCAGGGAAAATCCCTCAAATTTCTTCTCGAAGCCGGGGAATTCCATGAAAGGTTTTTTCTTGCTCGATTCTATAGCTATTTTTTGGAAAGTGATGGATTTTGAGCTGAACATCATGTTCTCCTCCTTTATGAAGCCTTCAAGATATGTGTTTATCCCGACTCTGACGCCATAAGGCTTTGAGACGACACCAAAAACGGCGGGCTGACCATATGTTATATGAACATAATCGCTGAGGTAATCAAGTACGGCCAGATCATGTTCAACCACTAACACTATCGCGTCTTCTGCAGCTTTTCTTATTTCCCTAGCTGCTATAAGTCTCTGTTTTACATCAAGATAGCTTGAAGGCTCGTCAAAGAAATAGAAACCGGCTTCCTTAGAAAGTGTCGCGACAATTGCAAGTATCTGCAATTCTCCACCGGAAAGTTCATTTATTTTTTTATCCTTGATGCTTTCCATATCAAAATTCTTCAGGAGTTCTTCCGCTTTCTCTTTGAAGGGAAGTTTTTTGATGAGATCGAAAACTTTACCCTTCATCGCTTTCGGGACTCTATCAACGTTTTGCGGCTTGAATGAGGATTTGATTTCAGAATCCCTGAGTTTTTCCAGATAGTTCTGGAGCTCTGTTCCTTTGAATTTTTCTATAATTTCATCCCAAGAAGATTCTTTATTAAAAATACCAAGATTAGGTTTTGTAGAACCTGTTAAAAGATTCATGATAGTGGACTTACCAATTCCATTCTGTCCAATCAGACCTGTGACCGATCCAGATTTCGGAAGCGGGAGACCGTAAAGGGCAAAAGCGTTTGCCCCGTATCTGTGAATAGGGTCCATATCCAGTTCTGAAGGAAGGTTTACAAGCGATATTGCATCATGTTGTATTTTTCTGCAGCGATTCACACAAAGCCCGCAACTGATACACAAAATCTCGCTGAAGACAGGAAACTTTGTTACGGGGTCAATTACAATACACTCATCTCCTGTCCGATTGACGGGACAAACTTTCATGCACTGATAAGGGCACTTATCTGATTTGCATTTCTCTTTATCAATTACTATTATCCTTTTCTTGGTCGCCATAAGAATCAGCTCACTCTTCAGCAACTATTACCATATCCTGATCATAGAGCTTTTTCATTATATCGCTCATATATTCATCTGGCGCAGGCGGTTTCCTGTTATTGGGTATTATGACTTTTAACATTTCCCCGTGAGGAGTATATAAAACATTTATTGCCAGAAGAGGGACGGGATAAAGGAGCTTCCTGATGAAATCTTCCTTGTCCTTGGGATCTTCTACAACTCTTATAGGCTTTTGAAGAATGTTTGCGAGTTTTTTAACAATTATACCGTTACCCCCTACGATTTTTCCTGCATCACCTTTTTTGCATATAATGACAATAAGATTGGGAGATTCCACGGATTTTTTTATCTCAATATTCTCAAGTTCCTTTATCTCCTTTGAAAGATTGTAAAGATTTCTTGCTACTCTTATATCACATGCAGTGATCTTGCTTTCATTCACCTTTTCCTTGCATTCGGGACATAATGTATCGCTTTGAAGACAATTATCACATATGGGCGTTTTCATAAATACCACGATATAGAATTGAATATATAATTTTTAAATTACGATAAAGCTGTTTTAGGGGTTGTATATTGAAAGTTTGTATGCTTATAATATAATTGAACCAATTAATTATCAGTGGTTTTGTGGAAAAAGTGGATATACAATGGATGAAGAGTATTAAGGATGCAGTGAAATTCGGAATAAGACCGAGAAGATTTCTCCCTTATTTCATCATCGATTTGGTTGCTGTAATCATAGGATTGTTATATCTGTTCTTCAATGCGAACACGGTTATGCAGTATAGTGCTGGATTAGAGGCAGAAAGTATGATACCGGAAGGCATCATTTCCCTGTTAATCCCGTTCGTAATCATTCTTGCAGTGTGGTATCTTGTTAAAGTTTTCATAGATGCTGCTGTAATGAGACAATCGGTTAACCCAAAACCCAAAGAGTATAAAAAATCGTGGATTGAGGCAAAGAATATATATCCTCAGTTTTTAGGCACGGCCATAGTAATAGGCTTGGTAACAAGTTTACTGAGCCTTGTACCATATTTAGGCGATCTGCTCGCATTGATAGCCGCTCTCTTCCTTTTCTTTGCATTACCCTTTGTTGCCGTTGATAAGAAAGGAGTGCGGGAAGCGATAGACAAATCGATTAAAATTTTCAAGAAAAGATGGGGATATATTATCGGATGCTGGTTAACTATTCTGGCTGTAAGCGTTGTAATAGTGTTGGTGTTTGCAATACCTTTCCTGATTTTATTTTCTGAAGCAATAACACAGTTCATT
>CAZKOV010000098.1:0-3332 GCA_964554465.1 uncultured archaeon | reverse complement strand
GTTATTGACGGCTCCGACCAAAGCGGTATATCTAAAGATGTCCATTGGCAAGGCGGGGGCGGATTTAAGTATTACCGGTTGGCGGAATCACTTTTGGTAAGGGATAAGGATTTATCAACACACCATTATCCGGTCTATATCATAAACCCGCGATATGATGAAAAGGCGCTTATCCGGGCAATATGCAAGATTGAGAATTTTCGTTATCGCAATGATGGCCGACTTCACGGCATAAGCAGCGAAAGCAGGTTTCTTCACGTAACGACAAACCTTTTGACGCAGGTGTATCTTGATTCCTTGTCAGAAGACATCGGCAAAGACCAATCGCTTTTGATTTACTGTACACGGAGAAGGCGAGGGCTTATCGTGCCAGATAATATAGAGATAAAAAAGATTCCTCGTGATTTGCTTAGCAAGTGCGATTTTGAGGAGGATAAGAAATGAATTTGCCTCTCCAGATAACTCGGTATATGAGTTTCAGAGAACCACAGGAAGAAGCACTTGTTGTCCTCGACGAGATAAGCGCAGGAATTGAATATAAAACAGCACAACTGGATTCTGTTGCAGCAATATCAAGTGAAAAAAGCCTTTCTGCAAAGCCGGTTAAATTTGATACGCAGTTTCCATCGTTTTGTTTTGCTCTTGCAACAGGTGTAGGCAAGACCCGTCTTATGGGCGGGTGTATGTATTATCTCTGGAAGAGTAAAAGATACAGAAATTTCTTTATCCTTGCGCCGAATATAACAATTTATGAAAAGCTAAGGGCCGAATTAAATCCTGCGCACGACAAGTATATGTTTGTTGGGCTTTCGGATTTCCCCCGGCCCGATGTTTATGATGGGAATAATTATCTAAGATTCAAACCCGAAATGTTATTTGATGAAAACCAAATTCAGGTTTTCATTTTTAATATCAGTAAGATATTTACCCGAACGGATTTGGAATTTAAGTTTCACAAGTTCAATGAATTTCTTGGTAATTCCTTTTCTGCTGTTTTACAGGAGATGGATGACCTTGTTGTGCTTATGGATGAGAGCCACCGTTATAGAGGTGAGGCCTCGCTTAATGCCATAAATCATTTAAAGCCAGTGCTTGGTTTGGAATTTACAGCCACGCCTAAATATAAGCACAATGTCATTTATTCGTTTAATCTTGCGCAATCAATAGGGAGGTTTGTAAAGTCGCCGACCGTTGTTACAAGAACAAATCTTACTACTTCGGATGCAAAGGAGATTGAGAAATTAAAGCTTCTTGACGGTATGGCGCGGCACGAGTTAAAAAAAGGAAGATTGGAAGAATATTGTCAAGCCAACAATTTGCCTTGGGTGAAGCCTTTTGTGCTAATATCGACAAAGGATACGACCCATGCCAGACAAGTCCGGGAGTTTCTAGAATCAGACCAGTTCTGTGACGGAATATATAAAGGCAAGGTTATCGAAATTCATTCTGGCACAAGAGGGGAGGAAACAGACGAAAACGTGACCAGACTGCTGGCAGTTGAGCAGCCGACAAGTAACGTTGAAATTGTGATTCACGTTAATATGTTAAAGGAAGGATGGGACGTTAAAAATCTTTATACTATTATTCCTCTAAGGGCCTCTGTCAGTGAGATATTAACAGAACAAACAATCGGAAGAGGATTGCGTTTGCCATTTGGAAAAATAACTGGAGATTATGACCTCGACGCACTCGAGATTATTTCTCATGACCAATATGCGAGGTTAATTCAAGAAGCAAAAGACAGCCCTATTTTCAAATTCAAGGAATTTGATGAGCAAGATTTACGGCCAATGACAACCGTATCAGTGACTCACGGCTTTGTTGAACTGGCCCCAGTTTTAGAGCGGTTAGCAAAAAAGAAAGAAATGCTTTTCACATCAGAATTGACAGACGAACAACGGTTAAATGAGATAGTTGGTGAAATTGTGGCAGAGGAAACCGCGAAACAAGAGGCCATTGAAGAATATGGGGTCGATTCAGAACAAGCAAAGAAAATCATTCAAGAAGGACCGTTGCTTTTCCCTGTTTCAGTGACGGCGGCGGAAGTAAAGAAATTCGATCCTGCAATTCTTGAGAAGGAATTGAAAGAGGCATTGAGAAGATATGCCGAAGCAAGTATTGACGTGCCAGACCTTAGGACAGAAACATCTACGGTTGCGAAATTAGAGCCGTTTGAAGTAAGAGTGACAACAGGACCTTTCGAATTAGTTGACCAAAGGGTTTTAACGCAGGATTTAGCAACCGGTGAGGAAAAAGAAAGAGAGAAATTAGAAGTGCTGGATATTGACAACCCGAAGGGGTTTCTCGCGGCCAGAGTAATTGACGCCATTGAGGAATTAGATGTTGCAAACGACAAAGAGGCAGTTATGGCACTTGTAGAGAAGTATCTGACACTAATGGGAACAACGAAAGACGAAATTGGGAAAATCGTACATCTTTACAGAGATGTTATTGTGAAGGACCTGAAGAACCAGATTGAAAAGCATATCCACGACGAATCAAAAGTAACTATTTACGCGAAAAGTGGTTTTGTTCGGTTCAGATCATATTCAAAGACGGTGCTCGCGAAAGATGGCATAGTCAATTATACTCAAGAAGTTGCGAAAGCGGATATAAAACGGTATTTGTTTGACGGATTTAAAAAGTCATTGTACCCGCAGGTTCCTTTCGACTCGACACCAGAGAAAGATTTGGCTGGGATCATCGAGCGAGACGCTGATATTTTAAAATGGATTCGACCGCCAGAAGGGAATGTGCCCATCATATACAAGGGGCGCCCTTATAATCTGGATTTCATCATTCAGACTGAACAGACCAAATATCTTATTGAAGTTAAAGCGAGAAATGAACTTGAACCAACTCTCGACCAAGAAGTCAAAGAAAAAGCCATATCAGCTATTCGTTGGTGCAAGACAGCTTCGGAGATAGACAAGGGTTTCAAATGGGAATACAAATTGATCCCGGATGATGTCATAAAGAGCACTAATACATTCAAGTTTATAATAAGCCAAGCGGTACACGTAGAATAGAAACATTATGAAAGCCCTGTACAAACATTAAGAAGAGCTGGGATATATTTGCAATAGAAACGAACGAGAAGGGAGAGGTCATATCGACGTCTGGGCGCTTTGATAACAATCGATTTTTTTTATAGTTAAAAACCGAATAAATTTTTGGATTCCCACTCCCCACTTTCGTGAGGACAAGCTTCGCGGGAATGACAGTACTAACTGAATTCCCGGGCGGGCCGGGAATGAAACAAAACAATTTTTACACAAGGCCCTGGGCCATCATAGCATTAGCGACCTTAACAAAGCCGGCGATGTTTGCAC
>CAZKOV010000097.1:0-3347 GCA_964554465.1 uncultured archaeon | reverse complement strand
ACCATTATCTTGGTTTTGACATAATCCCTGCATCACTAAGCGACATAGACGTAAATCCGAAAAGGCTGAAACACGTCCTTTCTGATATGGTGGGGAAAAAGGATTTCATCCTCATAGATGCGGCGGCGGGAATAGACAATGAAGTCAAGGCCGCGATAGAGGCGTCTGATGAAGTCATCCTTGTGACAAACCCGGACACGCCTTCAATAGCGGATGCCCTCAGGGCGAAAAAACTGGCGGACAACCTTAATAAACCTGTGGCTGGCGTGGTGCTCAACAGGGTGAGGGATGAAAAATTCGAAATAGATGATAACGTCATCGAGGATGTTCTTGAACTACCTATCATTGCAAAAATACCCGATCACAAGAAGGTAAGGGAGTCAATCGCGTTGAAAATCCCCATGACGGCATATGCCCCGCGTTCAAGGGTCTCGAGAGAAATAAGGAGACTTTCCCATCACATATCGGGTGAAGAGATGCCTGAGCCGACACTGACGGAAAAACTGATAAGATTCATTTACAAATAATTCCTCTTTCCGTTTTCTTAAAAATTATATATCAGTCCATTACTTAATTACTATTATGGATATTTTAACCATCCTGCCCTATATGCTCATCGGAATGATTCTGATAGTTATCGTGCCTTTTGTTATTCTGATATCGATATTTCTGAGAATGATAGAAAACGAGTCCAAGGGACTTCTTGAAATGGTTTCCGGCTTTCTCCTGATGTGCATGGGTTATCTGTTCATGTTCCTTATAGCGTTATCATGGAGCGGAAGCAATATAGTCTCAACAGCCGTTACGAATGAAGCGCTGGTCTTCGAAGCGAATTTCATGGCGCTCGCCGTTTTTTCGATTCCTGTCGTCTGGATTCTCGCAAGCGTTATTCTTATGAGGGACGGTTACAGGAAATACAAGCAATTCTCAGAGGAAGAATAAGATGATAGGATGAAAAAAATCTTCATCGGCTTATTCAACAACTGGGATTCCATCATATCTCTCCGGGATGTTGATTTTCAGGAGTGGAACCGTAAATATGACAATTTAAAGAAATTTATGGAAAGCCGGGTTGATGGAGAATTAATTATAAACAAAGACGAATTCTCGTTTCTTGAAAAACGTACAAGAAGAAGGGTACGGTTTTTAGGCGGAAACGCGGGAAATGCAGCCGAGTGTCTCGGAGAAGCAGGTTTAAAACCCGTATTATCCTGTCCCATGAGGTCCAAGACTATGCTTTCATATCTTTCTGCGAAAGGTGTTTTGATAGCTGAAGAAGACAAGATAAAATCTCCTTTGGACTGCAGACCCAACAACAAGGAATATGAACATATAGCAATTGAGAATGAAGGCTGCCGGCATTTATTTACTTACGATCCCGTTACTGAAAGACTTGAAATAGATTATGATTTTTTTTCAGGACTTAAATCAGCAGATCTTTTGTGGATATCGGGATTTCATCTCGTTTCCCTAGATTTCAAAGATAAAATAAAGGAGGTTGGGGACCTTCTCGAAGACAGAATGTTCCAGATACATATGGAACTGGGGAAGGGGACCGATATGATGAAGTTTGCCTTCGAATACCTCGTAAAGAAGAACGCAATAAATTCTCTCGGTTTCAATGATTCGGAGATAAGCGTACTGGGAACAGAACCCCATAAGATAGATATGGAAGACGGTCTTGGGTGGATATCAGAGAAAAACGGGATAGAAAAAGTAACATTACACACGAAGAACTTCATTTCAACATATTCTATTGGCATGAATGACAAGTTCATAAAAGCCACCGAAAAAGCGGTAATGCTCACAGCAGCGAAGTCGTTCGGTGTCATAAACAATGAATCGAAAACCTTGGCTGAATCATTAAGAACATCAGAAATCAAAAGAACCGTAAAAGAAAAATTCTGTATAATCCCGACAAGGATAAATCCTGCGCCTAAAAAGGTTACGGGGCTGGGGGACTGTTTCTCTGCCCTGGATTTTTATTATAGTTTCTCATAATAGTTGTCATGAAAATCCTTGCATACATTCTGGGAATAGACAAAAAGCTCGCTTTGGCAGAGTTAAAGGCCGTTTTCGAGACTTTCTCGGAAGAATCTGAAATAACGGAAACGGAAGGCCAGTCTGCAGTTCTGGAAGTTAAAAATCCCGGTTTCGCGGGGATAAAAAAGAGGCTGGCTCTTAGCCACGGGATATATGAATTCTTAGGAAAATCCGAAGTCGATAATCCTGGACACTTCTTTGGAAAAAAAGATATTGAAATAGAAATGCCTTTCAGGGTGAGAGCGCATTTCACGGATAGAAAACCGGACAGGGATGTGAAGGAACTTGAAAGGAAATGTGCAAATCGTATCTGGAGGAATTCGGAATCCAGAGGCATGGAACCTTCCGTAGACCTGAAAAATCCAAAAACGTGCATAGATCTCTTCGTGGAGGATAAGGCTGTTTATATCGGAAAGAAACTTTTCGATATCGATAAAAAACAGTTCGCACTGACAGATTCAAACAAGAGGCCGTTCCGCCGCCCTATAACAATGGGTTCACGGACCGCGAGACTCATGATTAATCTGGCACAGGTCAGGGAAGGTAAAATTCTTGATCCTTTCTGCGGAACGGGAGCAATCCTCATAGAGGCGGGCATGGTAGGACTTTATCCTTACGGAATCGACATAAAAGAAGACCTTATCGAAGGGGCAAAGAAGAATATAGCACATTTCGGATTGAATGCCGGTATAAGGGAGGGCGATGCCAGAAAGCTCCATGAAATGTTTCCGGAAAACCATTTTGATGCGGTTGTAACCGATCCTCCTTATGGTATTTCGGCATCTATGGGCAACGTCAGACAGGGAAAACTCTATAATGAGGCATTATCTTCGATAGAGAATGTCCTGAAACCCGATCATCTGGCAGTAATTGCGACTCCGGGCGAAATTAATTTAAAAACAAACATGAAACTATTAGCAATGCACAAGGAGCGACTCAGCACGAACCTAGTGCGGCATATATACATATTCAGGAAGGTGAGTTGAATGGAAATCATCATATTTGTACCGAAAGACAAATATCCCGAAGTCAACAGGGAAATCATGGGAGACGACCTTGTAAACAGACAATCTGTCAGTTTCAGAGACAACGTATCTCTCGGTCTTGATGACAAAGAAGGTTATTATCTGTACGTTAGCGGCTCAGATGAAGCTATAGTAAGGGCCGAAGAAATCGTTGGTGATAAAGGAACCAAACTTGCCGGAGAAGAGTTCGACAAGATTCTTAATTTAATAAATGATCAAGAAAATGCACAAGCGGAAGGTTTCGGTGCGATATTCTCCGATTAAACAGTTTTCAAATTA
>CAZKOV010000096.1:0-3383 GCA_964554465.1 uncultured archaeon | reverse complement strand
CCCATTCCGAGGTCGCTGCGCTGGCTATAATGCTGGAGAAACTGAACAAGAAAAGCCTTGATGTCAGGTTCAGGAACGCGAAAATAAAGGTCAATCCGTGTGAGAAAGGGAAGGACATTGTTGAGGATTAATTTTTCCAGATTTCTTCATCTATCATCCTTTTCAGTGAAGGATCACTCGCTATTAAATCCTTTGATTTTTTGTATGTTTGTTTTGTGTAAAATACATCTTCGGGTATATCCCCTCTTATTTTTTCAGCTCTCTTTCCACCTTTACCAGACTTTTCAATATTATCATAATTGTCTTGAGTTGATGTAGGAATGAAATAATTGTCCTCCCTATTACCTTCTAATCTGCTCTGGGCGAATTTATATTCAAATATACCTATGATATCCATATCTCTTTCTGAATCGTAATCAAAATCAGCAAACTTTAGTCCGTTAAAACGAATGTTTGTAGTTGTCAGGAATTTTCTCACTTCGGAGAAATTCATTTTATCCGTGTAACCGGGTATACTTTTATTATCTCTGCTAATGCTATAAGAGCTTTCCCCTGCCTCTTTTTTGATAATTAAAAACGTATCTGCATTTGCACTCATAATCAAAAATTAATGTTAAATTTTATAAATATATCACCTAGGAGTGAGAATATACCTTATTAAAACTAATTTGTGAACAAACCATAAGATTTTTATTTCTGGAGATGATATGCCAGAATATGGCGCCTGCGGTTAGTGTCAGGGAAAAGCACGAAGCAGAGATTATGGCGGAATTCGTGGAGAGGTGGCTGGGCAACCCCGCTATGAGAGGCACGCTAAGGTTTCTGACAAAAAGATGCCCTCAGGACGGCTGGAGAGCCGAGCGGGCACTGGAAGCATATGCCAATGGCCATGCGAGGGGATTGTGCTTCGAATGCAAGGTCGGAAGCTACATAATGAACCGTTTTCTTGAAATGATTATAGCGAAGATGAAGATACCAAAAAGCGAGGCAATGCTGCAGCTGAAGGATTCCATGTGGCGGAAAGGATTTGCTTCCGTGCTGAAAGGGCTGGCGGAATACGGGCCCGTAAAGCCGTTCATTTCATACGCGCCCTTTCTGGTTGTATGGAACATAACAAAAACATGCAACCTCAGATGCAGGCATTGTTATGAAGTTGCAGATAAACCAGCACCCGACGAACTTACCACCGAAGAAGCACTTGATGCCGTGGACAAGATGGCCGATGCGGGAATAGCTTATATTGCTATTTCGGGAGGGGAGCCGCTTATGAGGCATGATATCTTCAGGATAGCTGAAAGAATAAAGCAAAGAGGTATGGGATTTTCGGTAGCCACGAACGGCACTTTACTGACACCCGAAAAAGTAAAGAAACTGAAAGAACTGGACTGCCTTTTCATACAGATATCCCTGGACGGCGCTACTCCTGAAAGCCATAACTGGTTCAGGGGAAGGGATTCTTTCGAAAGGACTATAGAAGGCATCAGGAATGCAGTAAATAACGGAATGATAACAGGGGTCTCGACTACAGTAACACAGCATAACTATAAGGAAATACCGGAAATCATATACCTTGCGGAGAATCTTGGCGTCGATATCTTCGTTCCCACGGGAAGAGGAAAGGATATAGTGAACCTTGATTTGTCACCTGAGCAGAGGGAGGATCTGCTCAGAATGATGGCAACCCAGAACAAACACCTGAAAATCAAACTCCTCTCCACGGCTCCGCAGTACGGAAGGGTATGCGCCGAAACCGAGGCTGCAACACTCGCCATGACTCATTTCGATTATTTCAGTTCTGAATCCGACGGGTCTCTCAGGTTCCTTGCCGATTTTATAGGAGGATGCGGTGCGGCAAGGCTTTATTGCGGTATGGAACCGAATGGTGATATAAAACCCTGCGTGTTCATTCCTATAAAGCTGGGCAACATAAAAAAAGATGATTTTCTACATATCTGGCATAATTCCCTGCCGCTGATTAAGATGAGGGAGAGGGACCAGTTCAAAGGAAACTGCGGGATGTGCGAGCACAGGAACATATGCGGAGGGTGCCGTGCACGCGCATACGGCTATTTCAATGATGTCCAGGCACCCGATCCGGGATGTATTAATAACAGCCGCTTATTTCAGAAAATTAAAATCCCCGTAAAACAAAAATTACATAATGTCCGCAGGAAAGCATAAAGATTTTGATGAAAGAATGGAAGAGCGCAGGTTAATGGTAGAGTGCCAGATTGCAGCAAGAGGTGTTCATAACAAGGCAGTTCTGGATGCCATGCACGTCGTTCCCCGTCATGTTTTCGTTCCTTCCGAACTCCAGGGATATGCATATGAAGACCATCCTTTGCCGATCGGGGAAGGACAGACAATCAGCCAGCCATATATAGTTGCCCTCATGACAGAAGCTCTCGAACCAAAAAAATCCCATAAAGTACTTGAGATAGGTACAGGGTCTGGTTATGCCGCGGCCGTTTTATCCCGGATAGTTTCAAAGGTTTACACGATAGAGAGATTGAATAGTCTTGCCACCAGCGCCAGAAAATGTTTTGAAAAATTGGATTACGGTAATATAGAAACCGGGGTGAAAGACGGGACAAAGGGCTGGCCGGAAAAAGGGCCTTTTGACGGCATAATAGTATCCGCCGCCGCAAGAAAAATACCGACGGCATTAAAGGATCAGCTAAAGAGCGGGGGGCATATGGTAATTCCCGTCGAAGGAAGGTTCTTCCAGACTCTTCTGAAAATCCACAAAAACCCCGATGGAAGTTTTGAAGAAGAAAAACTTTGTGCGGTAACTTTCGTCCCATTGGTATAAATATACCATATTTTCTACCAAAATAAGATAAACATCTAAAAATAATAGTAAAAAGTGGTTTTACGAGAATTGCGTTTTTACCTGAGAAAGGAATGGAACCGGAAACATACAGTAGTCTGGGCCAATACCTCAGAGCGAAAACGGGTGCATCCGTTGATTATTTTTTCGGTAAAAAACAGGCATTAAATGAGAATGGTCACAGGACATTGGCGACCGATAATTATGATCTCCTTGTCACCGGAGCAAAATCCGGTCTTGGTGTAGTAAACAGGATAAGACATCCACATAACCCCAACAATTATACGCCTGTAATGGTGTTTACCGGCAAAAAGAATATTTTATATTCATTGTTGTTGAGAATGTATCTGAGAAAGGGAGACTGTTGCATGACTTATCCTGCCAATATTACCGTGTTTAATGATACAATAAAACGAATGCTTCATGAACAGGATCAATGATAATCATTTATTCAAGTAATTTACCCATCTCTTCTATATATTCAGCATATTCTACCAGATTCCCCTCTTTAAGAGCTTCCTGTGCCTTGTTGTAAAGTTCTGAGACTTTTTTA
>CAZKOV010000095.1:0-3387 GCA_964554465.1 uncultured archaeon | reverse complement strand
CTGAGAAGGCTTTGAAGGAAAGCAAAGAAAGATTCCAATCACTGGTAGAAACCATTAGTGACTTCATCTGGGAAATAGATAGCAATGGTGTTTACACCTATTGCAGTCCTCAAATTGAGAAACTCTGGGGACTTAAACCTGTGCAGATGCTGGGGAAATCACCTTTCTCCCTAATACCACCTGAAGATAGAGACCAGACGATTAAAGCATTTTTTGAGTTATCGGAATCCCAATTGCCTTTAATGAATTTGGAAATACGCAGTTTTGATAGTAGTAATCAAATTAAGTTTCTGGAAATCTGCGGAGTTCCTTTTTTCGATGATGCAGGTAAGTTATGTGGTTATCGGGGAATTACCAGAGATATCACTGAGCGCAAGAAGGCAGAGGAAGAGTTGAATAAGTCCCAATTACTTCTGTCATCAACCATGAATAGCCAGAAAGACACAATAATTTTTTCGATTGACAAGAATTATAACTATTTGATTTTTAATAAAGCGCATGCGGATGCGATGAAATACGCTTGGAATGTGGATGTTACTTTAGGAATGAATATTTTGGATTGTATAACATCTGATGATGACCGATTATTGGCAAAGAAGAATTATGACCGTGCCTTAATGGGCGAATCCCATTCGGCAGTGCAAAAATTCGGTACTGTTAATCCAGCATACTATGAAAGTTTTTTTAATCCTATCCGGGATGATAAAAATGAGATAATTGGCTGTACTGGTTTAGCCAGAAATATCACCAAACGCAAGCAGGTAGAAGAGGCACTGATGAAAAGTAATCAACTTTTAAGGGATACTGGAAAAATGGCAAAAGTCGGGGGGTGGGAGTTTGACATGGAAACACTGGAACAGTTATGGACAGAAGAGGTCTATAAAATCCACGAAGTTGACATGACTTACAAGCCAACGGTGAGTGAGGGAATAAATTTCTATGACCCCACGTCAAAACCTATTATTGATAGGGCAGTGCAACATGCCATCCAGTATGGTGAACCATTTGATGTGGAATTGGAATTAATTACTGCCAAAGGCAACCTTCGCTGGGTTCATGCGATTGGGAAAGCAGACCAAGAACACGGCAAAGTCTTTGGAACTATCCAAGACATCACTGAACGCAAACAGGCGGAATCAGAATTACTTGAAAGTGAAAAAAAATTCTCAACACTGGTTAATTCGATGGACGAAGGTTACTGTATCATCGAAATGATTTTTGACAAAGACGAAAAGCCAGCCGATTATCGGTTATTAATGATAAATTCAGCCTTCGAAAAGCAGACAGGACTAATCGATGCCGAAGGCAAGAAAATGCGTGAACTTGCTCCAAATCATGAACAACATTGGTTTGATATTTATGGAAAAATCGCTTTAACTGGCGAACCGATACGATTTGTGGAAGAAGCCGCAGAGTTGAACCGTTGGTATGATGTTTATGCCTTTCGTTATGGAAAAGCGGAAAATAGGCAAGTCGCCATCTTGTTTAAAGATATCACCGAGCGCAAGCAGGTTGAGGAGCAATTGAAATTAAGTGAATACAATTTAAAAAAAAGAATTAAAGAATTAAATGGTCTTAATTCTTTAGGACTATTAGCAGAAAAATTTGAAAAACTGGAAGATATTTTCACTGAATTCGTAAATATTGTTCTTCCTGAAAGTATGCAGTTTCCTGAAAAAGTTACTGTTTCACTTGAAGTTGAAAATAAAAAATTTACCAATATTGAAAACTTCAAACCGTTAAAAAACAGAAAGTATTTATCAGCACCGATTACTGCACTTAAAGTACAAATAGGAGAATTAATTGTGGGGTACACCGAAGACTTGCCCTTTATTGAGTT
Organism: uncultured archaeon; assembly: GCA_964554465.1. GTDB lineage: Archaea > Aenigmatarchaeota > Aenigmatarchaeia > QMZP01 > QMZT01 > JAADIF01. The sequence continues at coordinate 1,547 of CAZKOV010000095.1, read as the reverse complement.
TTTTGAACAGCAACTTGTAAACAACTATGCAGTCAGGATTTCAAAAATTATTGAGGTCATAAGATTAAGGGATTCTCTGGTTATGCTGAACAATAGGCTTGAAGACATTTCTGAGAATGAACGTGCTTTAATCTCCAGAGAACTACACGACCAACTCGGTCAGTCATTGAGTGCATTGAAAATTGATATAGGCTGGCTCTCAGGGAAAATCCCAAGTGACTCTAAAGAAGGTGCAAAATTGCAGGGAATTGCTGAACTGGTGACTTCCACGATTAAAGATATTCAGCGCATATCTTCCGAACTTCACCCTGCAATGCTGGAAGACCTTGGTCTGTGTGCTGCGATACAATGGTACTGCGGGGAATTTAAGAAAAGAACAGGTATTGATTTTCATTTAAAATTGGATGAAATTCAATTACTTGACGAGAAAAGAGGTCTTGCATTATATCGCATACTTCAGGAAGCACTTACAAATGTCATGCGTCATGCAAATGCAAAAAAAGTCGACATAAATCTTTATCAGGCTGATGATTCAGTTATTTTGGAAGTCATTGACGATGGGATAGGTATTAAAAAAGAGAAAATAAACTCTTATAAGTCACTTGGTTTTATTGGTATGCGGGAGAGAGCGAAAAAATATAACGGCAGCATCGATATATCATCTGCTTTGAATAAAGGAACTAAATTAAGCGTTAGTATTCCTTTTAATTGAAAGGTTTTTAAGACGACATGACTGTTGATTTCAGTACGTTACCCAACTTATTGAAAGGGTGGAAATATAGCGAGACAACAAATACTGCTTTTTCTGATATTTATTTTCTTCTGAAATAGAACCAAAAAAATATCTTAAAGAGATATCTTACACAACTTTGTGAGTGATTGATTGGCAGAAATAATTAAAAAATTACAGTAATCGACCCTTTTGAAATATTAATAATAGCCATTCAAGAATTATCATTTGCACGAAGCAATGACGATATTATGAATATTGTCAAAACTTCTGCTCGCAAAATAGTGAATGCAGATGGTGTTACAATTGTGTTACGAGAGAAAGATTTATGCTATTATGTGGACGAAGATGCAATAAGTCCACTTTGGAAAGGTAAGCGATTTCCAATGGAAACTTGTATTAGCGGTTGGGTAATGCTAAATAGTATGTCGGCAGTTATTGAAGACATCTATATAGATGACAGAATTCCAGCAGATGCTTATAGACCAACTTTTGTAAAAAGCCTCGCAATGGTTCCAATCCGCAGCATTAATCCGATTGGTGCAATTGGTATTTATTGGGCACACAAGCATTCGGCAACACAAGAAGAACTGAAAATGATACAAGCATTAGCGAATAGCACAGCAATTGCATTTGAAAACACAAACACTTTCTTCTTGCTTGAAGAAGCAAATAAAGAACTTACCTTACAAATCGAAGAAAAAGAAAAACAAGCATCAAAATTATTCCAAATTAACAAGGAACTAAAGACATCTCGTGATAAAATAAGTTCCCTATATAATTATATATAATCTAAAAGAGAGTTAGAAAAAAGGGG
>CAZKOV010000094.1:0-3404 GCA_964554465.1 uncultured archaeon | reverse complement strand
ATCCCGCTCTTGCCAAATCCGACGGTCTTTCAGGCAACGTCTCAGGTCTCGTAGGTAAGCTTCCCCCCGTTTTTGATGGAATAAAGATGGAATATAATATTCTCGAAAGGGCCGTAGGCTCTAAAGGTGGTGAAAAACCGGAAGAGCTGAAAACGGGCATACCGTTACTTCTTAATGTGGGTATGTCCAGAACAATAGGCGTCGTGGCTAGTATTAAAGGAGGAACAGTGGAGCTTAAGCTGAAAATGCCTATATGTGCTGATAAAGGGGACAGAATAGCCATTTCCCAGCAAGTCGCAGGGAGATGGAGGCTGACGGGACACGGAAAGCTTATATAGTTAACGGCCCCTCATATTGCTGATTTTATCGTATTTTTTTCAATAATATTATTTTCTATTGGATACCAATGTATAATTTATCAGAGTTATTTTTTGACATTTGATATTTTTTTGATTTTTTTTATAAAAAACGTTTATATATCAAGAAATCATAATTTTGTAATATGGAAGAAAAAAAAATTACAATAAAAAAGGATAAAGTAGTCCCGGCATTTGGCAGCGGTTTTCTGGATACCGCTTTTTCAGCCCTCAGAAAAGAAATGGAATTTTTCGATATGTCATTTGATAACGAAAGCGTGGATATGATCTACGACAAAAAATCTTCATTAAACAAATAAACTGAAATCGGGCTTTTTCTCGGATATCAGATTATTTATAACATTAGTCTTCATCGCTGCTGACCGTTCTTTTAGGGGATATGAAGTTTTTTACAGGCCTGTAATATACAACTACTGAAGCTATGACAATTATGATAAAATAGAAATATATGAACTGGAAAGGGCTGAAAATGATGGCCGCCAACACCCCAAGGGCCAGGGCCGCCAAACCGTTGATGCCGTGAAATCTCTTGTGATACGGCAGTATTGCATCGAAAACCATGAGAATGGCCCATGCGAGGAATATCCCCATTAACAGCGCTATCATATCATTATGGGCAAAAAACGCTATTATAAACACTGTTGTGGCCATGCTCCCTGCAAGAAAGCATCTGGAAAATATTCTTCCGTCAATAATTTTTTCTTCCCCGCGCTCCTTTCTTAGCATAATAATAAGTTGGTTTTGGTCACTTTAATATCTAATCTGACTCATAATAGAAAAATTATCATTTTTTTGGTTCTGCCTTTTTCTTTGGCGATTTTACTGTCTTTTTCGGAGCCGCTTTCTCTGTTGCTTTGGACTTTGGCTTTGAGCCTTCCGCCATTATTTTCGATTTTACCGTTTCGAAAAGATTCGCAATCTTTTCGGGGTTCGCTTTAGTCTTAATATACGCTGAAAAGTGTTTTTCGTACTTTTCTTTGCTACCTTTTTTGAGCTCGGCCGCATGGTTTGCGATATGGGTCCCGGTAAGTCTTTCTTCGGAAGGGAATGATTCCTCGCTATGGGGTATTTCGAGACCGCCATCAACCGCCCCTTTCAGGGTAGAGAAAACCCTTGAACCATGATGAGCTTCAAAGAAACCTATATCAAGAATAGCATTCTTCACGCCGGCATTTTTTGCACGTACGGCACAAAGGAGACCCGTAAGATATGCTGCCGGTATGTTTCCGCAGTTCCCGTTCCATCCGAATTTCGAAAGCTCCAATGATGAGGCCGATATAACTGTGACATCGCTGCTTTTATTGAAATTCACTATCTGACAGCTTATGTTCTTGTTCGCCCTTCTGACAACAAATCTCGGCTTTCCCGATTTGATAAGCTTTAACCTCTGCCTGTAATCAGTCTTACCTTCCCTTACTCTTCGATGAGGCAGTATCCTTCTTCCTCTAGGCATCTTTCTTCACCTTATTCGCAGCTACCTTCTTTTTCGGCGTCTTTGCCGTCCTGGTTTTTCCGGTTTTCTTTGCCTTTGTTCCGGAAGAATCGGCGGATTTTTTCTTTCTCGGTTTCGGGCCCTTTAACATATCATGGTCCTCTGCATACATGATAACGTGCTTTTTGCTTCTGAAAGTCCCGCCGCTTGCCAGTTTGTAAAGCTTTCTGTAATCAGCATTCTCTATCTGATTACCTTCTTTCATTTCTTTAAGCATCTTCCTTATTGACCTTATTCTGACCATCCATTTTGTCTTGGAATTTTTCCTGGCGTTTTTTGTACCTTTCTTGCTTCCCTTTGAAGTTTTTCTGCCTTTTTTCTTCTGGGCGGCTCTTTTCTTTGATAGTGACGTGCACTGGCCTTTTTTCTGTATAGTTGAAATGAGGCCTGCTTTAATGAGATTTCTGACATCATTCCTTGTGATTGCCTCGGCTACATCAGGATCATTTTCTACTTTTACCCTCGAAATGCCTGCCTTCAATATCTTTGCAGCCAGATTCTTTTGGGTCCTTAAATTCATATCTGGCCTCCGAAATCCTTAATATCGAATTTGAACTCTTTTTCATCCTTTATCTGTTTCTTGTGTTTGAGTATCTCTCTCGAGAGAAGCATCATTACCAGTGCAAGTGATTTCCTTCCGTTGTTATTCATGGGAATTACCATATCCACGTTTGTAACTTCGTTAAACGTATCGCACAAAGCCACGACCGGTACCCTTTTCTTTACGGCCTCCTTTACGGCCTGTTTGTCTATTAGCGGGTCAACGACCAATATGACATCAGGTTCATAGAAATCCTTGAAGGACGGGTTTGTGAGCGTGCCCGGCGGGAATCTTCCTGCGACAGCTTTTCCTCCTACTACCTCGGCAAACTTCTCAACGGCCGTCCTGCCGTTGCCCTTCCTTGAGACTGCCATGATGTTTTCAAATCCCGCAAGGAATTTTGCCACAGCCTCTATTCTTTCGTCAACCTTCTGTATATTGAAAACTGACAGCCCGTCTTCCCTGGTCTTATACACGAACCTTTTCATGAACTTCGTGCATGATTTCATGCCGATGTGCACACCGGCGGTCAGATATTCCGTTTTTTCAATGAGCATCATAACACCTTATTATACCTGCGGTAAACTTACTCTTAATTAATAGATGAGATATTTATATCTTACTCTTTTTATAACTTTGCACAATTCCAGACATCCCGGATTTTATCCGGATTCCCGTTTATCGATAAGCAGCCGCCGCAAAACGTCTTCTCTATTATTGACTGAACAGCTATAAAAGTGTGAATAAAAACCAACAAATAGAATTATGGGAAAATAAAGACGGATAACTGTTTCATTTTCAATCGGCGGCGGGCGGCACTTCTTCATCTTCCTCTGCTACCGGAGCAGTAATGTGTTTTATTATTACTACATCACCGATTGAACTAACCATCGGGAACGGTACGACAAGGCCCTTCTTGTTTCCAAGCATGTTCGTCAGATATGAGCCTTTCATTGCGCGCACGACGACCGCCCTTATCTTGAATTTCCTCAAA
>CAZKOV010000093.1:0-3535 GCA_964554465.1 uncultured archaeon | reverse complement strand
CTTTATTTCAAAATATTATCGACAATGGATATTTTATCAGATTTCTTTGTCGAAGAAAAGGAACAGATAAAAGGCTTATACGAGGAAATAGAGAAAAAAGACGACGATTTCATTAAAAGGTTTTTTTTAAAAGTTCCTGAAAATGAAATATACAACGTTGACAACTTCTTGGTTGATGATTATAAATTTAGGAAATTCGGAGATTCCTATACAATAGGAAGCGGAAGACCGTTATGGTTTGTACTGGAAGGAGAATATTCAATAGATTTGGGGACATTGTATGTCGAGATATAAAAAAGGAACCGTGCCTATAATAGCCCTTATAATAGTCTTACTTACGGCCATGATTTTCGGAAGCCTTTTTCTCCGTTCATTTATTAGTTCCAATTCTTTGGGAAAATCGTTAATCAGGGACCAGAAAGTAATTCGTTATTATTATGATACAGAGAATATGGGAACTATGATATTTTCTTTCCTTAATGCGAAACAGGGAGAGCTTAATTTTGCTACGCTAATCGGAGCTGCAGAGGCAAAGAACTTCCCTCTTGAAGAAAAAAACAAGATAGAAAAAACTCTCAAAGAAATGGCAGTTGCAATTAATAAGGAGAAATGCTATGTGATTCTTAGAGGTGCAGAAAGTACAAAATTTTTCGGGAAAGAAAGTTCCTCTTTAATAACGGAAGGCGATTTTAATCCATCCGCTAAAGAAATTGATATAACCTTTGATTTTCTCCCCATTAAAGAATCGACTTGTATCTCATCTCCTTATGGATGGAGGTTCTGGTGGGAGACACAGGACTATTCAGATGAGGATAATAAGAGATGGCAGTTCCATAAGGGAATAGATCTGGGTGCAAAAGATCAGACTATAATTGCAGTGAAAGAAGGTAAGGTTGATTATATTCACAATTCCTGTGAAGACAATGCTCCTCATACATGTCTTCAGCCGGGAAAAGAAGACGAGGAAGGCTGTAAATGCAATAATGGATATGGGAATACAGTCGTTATTGCACACGGAAACAAAATAGAAAAGAATGTTTACAATTTAATAAAGAAAAAAGAAGAAAAAATAGAAGCTTACGAATATTACACTGTATATTCCCATCTTAACGAAATAAACGTAAATAAAGGACAATTAATTTCTGCCGGTGATGTAATAGGTACTGTTGGGAATTCAGGAAAATCAACAAACTACCATCTGCATTTCGGTGTTAGTAAAGCTCCTTATGAAATAGAATACAGGAGCAGTCCACTAAATTATTACAATCCCTGTCCTTTGTTTGCAGAAGAATCCGGTTTAAAAGAATTAATATCCGGAGGAACTGAAAGTTGTAAGTCGTCATGTGAAGCCGATTGTATGGAAAAAACCCTTGATCCGGAAATAGATAAAGAAGAAATTGAAATGTGCGCTTTGAGTGGAGGAATAAAAGAGACGACTTACATTCCGGTAATAGGAGAATACGATATAGGCACTCTTGAAATATCATGCTATTAAGTGATTTTATGAATAGAAGAAAAAAAGGTATGGGAAACCTTTTGATAGCGCTGACCTTAATATTTATTCTCATATTTGTCTGGACGCCAACAGGGAGCTTAAAAGGAGAGACATCCCAGAATTACATTACCATAATAAGAGAAGACGACACTAATACTGTCCAGAATTCCCTCGATCTCGCAAACACTTTTATCGAAACTTCCCTTAATTATGCTGTTTATCATGCTATGAATGATGAATCTCCTATAAATGATGATTTAGATCTTACACAATCTGTTCTGGAAAATCTCAATAGATATACGAAATCTGGAGAAAGAATCATAACGTGTATGGGAAAGAAAATGAAATTGCCCGTCTTTAAAAAAATAACAATAGAACCGCACGGCATTTATATGAAAATAAAAGCTGAAGCAGAGAAAAATCTATACTTTGAGACCAAGTTAAATGAAAACGATATATTATATCAAGAAAAGGAAATAAATTTGGAGAGTATATATTCTTTCAGTGTTTTTGGAATGAAAGATGAAGCTCAAAAAGTTTTCGACTCTATTAAATCCAACAGCTGTGATAACAGAAAATACGATGATAAATGCGGAAGATATCATTGTAAAGCAGAATCTACTATGGAAACCACATGTAAAACTACAGTAGAGGTAATATACAAAGAAAATATTTATCCTGTACAGGAAGGTTCGGAAAAAGTTTTCAAAAACCTCGGTCTGACGTTCATTTTCAAAGAATAGAATCAAACAAACCCTAAAATCTCAGCAATGTTCCCCAATTCCGGACCGCTCGTATCCTTTCCGGCAATAAACCCATTTGAATTGGCTACCACACCGGATCTGACCCAGCCAGAACCAAAATTAACAGTTCCCGTATCCACCGGCACTTTCAGAACATCCTCCAATTTTTTCCTTTCCCCTTCTTTGATATTTTTATGTACGATACAACCTTTGTTCGTGCATGCTCCAAGAGAACCCACCAAATCTATCCCCATAATTGTCCCTTCGGAAACGGGAACGCCGAGAAAACCACTGATTTGTTTTGAATGACTTTTCAGTTCTCTTGAGATTACGCATCCTTTATCGTTTGCGAGTATGAGGTTCCCGAGAGCTGTATGCTTTGTATCTATTATCAGAACATTAGTTTTAGTTTTCAGGAATCTGATTTCACCTTCTTCCAGCCTGCCGGAAACTACAATCCCTTTGGAATTTCCCGCTACAAAAATCCCCGCAAGCTGGGTTCCAAGTAAATTTGCTTCTACAATATCCACTCCAAGAACTTCCCTAATTTTCTTAATATGTTTTCCCGCAATCCCCTTTCCTATTATGCACAGAGAATCGCTTGCAAAAGAAAAAAGACCTATATAAGGGTTGCCCTGAAAATCAAGTCTCTCGATACTTCTTTTATTTGTTTTCATTTTTTACCTTCGGCTCTTTGTCGACCTGTACATGTTCCTCGAATTTTTCTTCGCTTGTTTTCTTTTTTTCTTCTTTCACAGCGGGTTCGGCTTTCTTTTCTTTAGGTGCTTCAGCAGGCTGTGCTGCGGTTTTCGCAGCAAGCATCTCCTGAAGTTTCGACTTTGTGCCCTGAGGCTTTAATTTTCTTATCTTCTTTTTCTTGGGTTCCTTTTCTTCGGGAAGCATGACTTTTGCAGTGTCCTCTTCAACAATCACTTTGACTTTTATTTTATGAGCTGGATGTTTCACACCGCTTTTCAGAACTTCTTGGTTTACTCCCTGAGATATTGAAATATTAACGCCTTCGCCTTTGAGAGTCTTTTCAAAATAACTTCGCAGATACCTGATTGCATCTTTTCCTCTGTTCGATCCTGAGGAATTCCTGAAACTGTTCCTGAGATTGATAATATGCAATCTCTCCTGAGCCGAAGTATCCGCCTTTGCCATAAATCATCACACTTTTAGGTTCTTTCCGCGTCTCCACTTCGGAACCGTGATCCTGATTCTTCTTGACCTGGCCTTCTTGAGGCTGAACTTCTTTATATCAGCCCATCTGGGGGCAGGTCTCAGCTTAGCTTTC
>CAZKOV010000092.1:0-3576 GCA_964554465.1 uncultured archaeon | reverse complement strand
CTGAGTTCTACAACTTCATAAAAGAGCTGAACAAATATCTGGAAACAGGTAAAAATAGGCAGGTTATCGAAGCTGCAAAGAAGTTCTTTGATGATGTTAACAGTTTCTTTGATATTCTTCCAAAGAAGAAGAGCGAAAAGGTTGATACAAACAAAATTATTTTGGATTTAGCACAAAAACTGAAAGAAAAAGGATTCGAAAACAAAATATCAACACTTGATGATCTTGTTGAGGCCCGTGAAACTCTCCGCAAAGAGAAGAAATTCGAACTATCTGACTTCATAAGAAGTGAACTTACAGAAGCCGGGATTATACTTGAAGATGGCAAAGAAGGAGTCAAGCGGAAGATGAAGAAATAGATTCTGGATAACTCCCGTCTTTTATTTTTTTCCAATAACTCTATTCATGGTATTCCTTATTCACAAAAGAGGAAACAGAATAATACAGGTGGAAGATGAGGAACTGCCTTCCCGTCTTGCCAAACAGAAGAAAGGGAGAGTTTATCTGACACCATCTGTCTACAGGTTCCTATGTACGCATGATTACAGGTTTGCCAGGAAATATGAAGGCCATGTTACCGGTGACGAGACAAAGTATAACGGTCTTGGCCTGTTTTTGACGAGCCAGCTTGCCATATTGCCAAACACCATATACAGACTCAGTAATTACAAACTTTCTGAAGAAGCCGAAACCGCCCTTCGCAACCTCAAAAAGATATCACCTCATTTTTCATGCAAGCCTAAAATCAAGAATCTGAGAGGAGGAAGCAACTGGAAAACTATATTCAATGTAGCCGATTTATATCAGCAATTTCTCAGAGATCTTCCAGAAAAACAACTAATCAGGGAATGGAGGGAAAATGAGCCATTCATATCAGATAATTTTCATATTGAAGATCACATAACGGATATGTCTTGGTTATTTGGGATGAGCCCCGTCCTCGAACTGTTCGGAGGGGTTCTGACGAAATCAAAGACAGACGACGTTGATATAAGGGCTTATGTCGACAAATTCAAACCAGAATCATATCAATACCTCTCAGCAAGCAGGATATTTGAATCGAACGGTCTCAAACTAGGACCACAGGTAATTCCCCTCAATCTGATAGATCGTTTCCAGTCTTATAGCTGCAATGACAGCATAAATCCTTACGGTTTTAAAATAATCCGCGGAGCCGTGGATTTCCCTTTATTGAAAAAAAAGGATCTTAACCGACTCGTTCTGAATGAAGCCTGCCATTATATATACAAGACGGCCAAAAATACCACGAGGGAATGGATCCAGAAAAACGAGAACGTTGAAGCAAAAATTATGAGCAGATATAAGGCATGCGGGAGGATCAGGAACTGGCTTTCCAGATTCTATGAAGGTTTACCTCAGGCGCCCCGTATAGACAAAAACGATGATATATTTGAGAACATGGTTAAAATCAACGTGTTCTATTCAAGACTGGTTAAAGAACTGGAAGGGCAGATTAAACCTTTATAACCCTTTTCCATTAATTAGTTATACATTTGACTCTATACAACACCAATCGCATTTCAAAATGAATTTTGACGCATTTTGACGTGTCTTGTCCGGCATGTGGGGGATTGGTGTAGCTTGGTTAGCATCGGAGCTTTGGGAGCTTCAGACCTGAGTTCAAATCTCAGATCCCCCATTTCATTTTCTGTTCATTCTTTGCGCAATACCTATTTTACCATAAGTCAGTTCTACGGGGCTTTCTATATTATCTGGATCAAGTCTGTTGAGATAAGTTAGAACCAGTCCGTAATTTGATCTCCTCAGATGTCTGTTTTCACTAATAAATTGTTTTAATTGATTTTTTGACTGGAATCCCGAACTTTCGCCATCTCCAGTGAATACCTGAACTAGCGGTACATGATTAACAGAATATCTTTTTAATAATCCGATATGATACCTGTCCGATTCTTCAATGGGTTCATATTGATAATCTGAATCAGAAACTCTGTTCAGAAATTCATCTGAGTGATCCTCTATAACGAGTTCAAAATATTCCACAAACGCTTATTCTCGGACATTAAAAATAATTAACAGATAAGCTTATATTCCGCTTGTTATCCCACTCTTCCTTTTAACAAGAGTTACCGGATAAGTCTTGAATCTGGGGCATAATCCATAAAATATTTCCTTTTGCAACAGGATATTTGGGTCTTCTGCTATTTTTTCAGGATCCAGATTGGTTATAGGCAGTCCATTATATAGGGCGGAATGTCCAGTCGGCGTTTTTCTGATAACGAGCATGCCCGGACCGAGCATGGTAAGAACATGATATTCAACGACTTTTCCATTCTGCATAATAGGATTTGTAATTCATTCTTAAAAGCATATAATAACAATAATTACTCAATAATATCTGAGGTGAATGACATGGTCAATGATGAGAACTGCTTATTCTGCAAGATAATCAAGAAAGAAATCCCGGCGGAGGTTGTTTATGAGGACAACTCGACGCTTTCATTTCTTGATATCAATCCGAGGAATCCCGGCCACGTTCTGGTGATTCCCAAGAACCACTATGAAACCATATTCGAAATTCCCAATAACGAACTTCAGGAACTCGTTTTATCGGTGAAGAAATTAGCAATGGCCGCAAGAGACGGCATGAAAGCGGATGGTATATCAGTATCACAAAGCAATGGCGCATCTGCCGGACAGGTTATCAGCCATCTGCACTTCCATGTTATACCAAGGTTCGCTAGCGAAGGGCCACAGGGACTTGAAGCTATCCTGCCGACAAAAAAGATGACAAGTGAAATGCTTGCCGAAGTAAAGACTGCTATCATGGGAAGCCTTCAGGGAGGTGGTTCGGCGGGAAGATCTTCGGGAGAAGAAGTATCCACGGAATCCCAATCTTCCGGCGAAGAACAAAAGGAAGCGAAAGAAGAAGATCCATTTGGGTTTTAAACCAACAATTTCTTTTTTAAGTTTTCCTTATTATAATATCTAAAATCATGCGCCGATAGTCTAATCTGGTTAGGACCCAGACAGACATCCGGTATCGCTTGGAAAAAATGAAGCACATTTGTGCTGGATGATTGGGTTAAGCCTTCCAAGCCTGTGACTCGGGTTCAAATGCGATTGCTGAAGCCAAACCTTCAGCAAAGCTGAATGTCCCGATCGGCGCATTTTTTAATTTTCAATTAACGTGTTACAATATCTCGTTATAAATTTTATCTCAAAAATTAAGTAATGGATAAAGTGGGTATCATTGATTTTGGTTGCCAATACACTCATCAGATAGCGAAAGGTGTTAGAAGAGCCGGGGTTTACAGCGAAATACTTCCTCCTTCTGTTCCTTATAGGGATCTAAGCGATTTCAGAGGACTGATTCTTTCCGGTGGCCCAGATAGTGTTTATAAAAAAGGAGCACCTACATGTGATGATAATGTTTTTTCGGGAAAAATGCCTGTCCTAGGGATATGTTACGGTCTGCAATTGATGGCTTACAGATTAGGAGGAAAGGTTAAAGGAGGAAAAGGTGAAGGTGAATATGGAGAAGGAAGAATAAAAATACTGAAAAGTTCCCCGATTTTTAAAGGACTTGACAAGGAA
>CAZKOV010000091.1:0-3586 GCA_964554465.1 uncultured archaeon | reverse complement strand
TTGAAGTTCTTGATTAATTCCTTAACATCACTTTCAGATGTACCGGAACCTTTTGCAATTCTTGTAATTCTTGTATTCTTTATCATATCAGGATTTTCCTTTTCCTCTTCGGTCATGCTATCGATTATATACTTCCACTTTTTCATTTTATCTTCTTGAACATCCATGAAACCGGCAGGCATCTTCTTCATTAATCCGCTTCCCGACAGACCGGGAATCATGTCCATCATCTTGGATAAGGATCCCATTCCCTGCATTGATTTTAATTGCTCGTAGAATTCGTTAAGCGTGAATTTTCCTTCCATTATTTTTTTGGCGGCGCTTTCGTCAAAACCGGTGGATTTTGCCTTGTCAATCAGTCCCTGAATATCTCCGTATCCTATGAGTTTTGCAATGAATCTCTTGGGATCGTATTGTTCCAGATCCGAGGATTTCTCCCCGACACCGATGAATTTTACTTTTGCGCCAGAAGCGGCAGCCGCCGCAAGAGCTCCCCCCGCCTTCGCGGTTCCGTCCATCTTCGCTATTACTATGCCTGTTATTCCGACCAGTTTGTTGAATTCTTCTGCCTGTTTTCTAGCCGCCTGACCTATATCGGCAGGTATCACCAAAAGGACTTCATCCGGTTGTATAATTTCGCCCAGTTTCTTTAATTCATCCGCAAGTTCGCTGTCAAGTGCATCCCTGCCGGCAGAGTCGAATATTATGATTTCTTCTTTCACTTCTTTCAAAGCTTTCTTTGCGGTATCTTCCGCTGTCTTTTCATCAGCATATACAGGAATGTCCATCTTTTCTGCAATCTGCCTCAGCTGATCTCTTGCAGCGGGTCTGTGGACATCACATCCTACTAGAGCGGGTTTCATTCCTCTCGTCTTGAACCACTTTGCAAGCTTTCCCGCCGTTGTTGTCTTACCGGATGCAAAAAGACCTATAAGAAGGATTTTCTGCGGTTTCAATGAGAAAATTCCTGTTTCTTCCCCGAGAAACGCAACAAGTTCATCATAAAGTATCCTGATAAAATATTCCTTCAATGTAAGTCCTGTAGGCGGTTTTTCCTTAAGAATCTTATCCTTTATTTTGTTTGAGAGTTCGAAGACCATTTCCACGTCTACATCACTCTGTAAAAGAACTCTCTGAAGGTCCCTTATGACCATTTCAACTGCTTCTTTATCAACGACTCCGAGCCCGGCTATCCTTTTGAACGTGCTCTTCAGACCGGAACCTAAACCGTCTAAAACCATAGTACAATATAATGGTATTATATTTATAACAGAGACTGTGTGAGAATCACTTGCGAGCCTTGTTTTCTACTTCGAATGAGGCGTCTCCCTCGTTTTTCTGTATTTCCTTTACTATTCTTTGACTCTCGGTTTCGAGCGCAGAACTTATTTCCTTAAAATTCTTTCCCGATTTGGCTATAGTGTATTTTGGTGCCGATATATATTTCACATCAAAACCTGCTTTTTTCGAGCTCAGAAGTACCTTTTTTATGAGTTCGACGCCGTCCTGTTTATATGATGTAAGGTTCAATTCGGATTTAAGCATGTAAATCTTTTCAGAATAGTTCTTTTTAACCATATCAACTACTGCGTCTGCCCATTTTTTTTCAAGTTCTCCTCTTTTTCTGAACAGTTCCTCGTTCTTGAAAGCTATTTCAAAAGCCTTTGAAACGGAACCAAAAGATTCTTGGAGCGGATATCCTATATTTTTACATATTTCATCAAACCGTATCTTCATATTCTTAGCAAGGATTTCGAGCATTTTTGATGCTTTTTGTTCCTTTTTGAATTCGTTCATTTTTCTTGATGATTGATCTTTTGATACCCTTTTCGCGGAAAGAGATATGTAATTCCCGTCAATCTTCATTATTGTGCAGACTATATACTGGTTTTCCTTGAGAAATTCCCTTATGTTCCGGACCCATCTGTTGGCAACCTCTGAAACATGGATCATTCCGGAAAGGTTTTCATACTCGACTAGTTTTGCAAAAGCAGAATTAGGGTTTATAGTAGTTATTTTGCAGACAACCAACTCGCGCACTTCAGGTTTTCCGCTCTTTTTCACTCAGCAACACCGATCACGTTCTCCTTGTTTATCTTGCCTTTCCCTCCGGATGGATTAGCAATAACCTCGTCGCAAACAAGGCATTTCACAATCGTGGCAGGTTTTTCAAATACTACCTGCTCATTGTGGCATTTATTGCATTTAACTTTTATGAATTTCGATGACATAACTATCACTTCTGACCAATTCGAACTTCTTTACCTTGAAGCCTTCCCGTGCCTGGGATTTGCCGCATTCTTTACATGTATATCTGAGATCAAGCCTCTTGGTGGGCTTGCCTTCGCCTTTCGGGTTTGGTCTCGGGAATGAACCATATCCCTGCAGTTTCCTTTTGAATCTTCTCTGTGCTTGGCAGTTTGGATGGGCTTTTCCCCTGCCCTTCTTCTTGGACTGTTTCACCGTATGATCGGTGTGTTTTCCGCATTTCGGACAGAGCATTTTTTTTGTTTTTGGAAATTTCATACATATCACTACTATTAACTATACAATAACTATCTTAATACTCATGAGAGCTTAAATTTATAAGCTTTGTATGAAATATGCTGTTTAACCGGCATCCTGACTCTCAGAGGGCTTTATTAAGGTTCCCTTTCCTATCCTTTCTATAACCTTTGCATTTTCCTTTGGGACGGTAGCTATATCCCCCTTCTTGAAAGGGCCGTACGTTTTGAGATCGATCCCCATGAATTCATGCATGTCGTCTTTGAAGTCCACCAAGTACATTTCTGATTCATTAGAAGTTGCTTCTTCTTTAATTTCCTCTTTTTTTGTTTCAGGCAGAGGTTTTCCAATGATTCCTGGATTTTCTGTACATTTTTCTTCGGATTCTTCTGGTTTTGATTCACTTTTCTCCTCCGTTTTTTCTCCCGGAGCTAGCTTTTTTGCCATATCGTCTCTGAACTGAACAATGTTTTCCACTATAATTCGGAACAATCTTTCCTCATCTTCCAGCAGGTTTTGGGGTTCTACATCTGTCCTCACATAATCCAGAGCGGCGTTTATTATCTTCCTTTCCCGTATTTCAAAAACAGATTCAAGACGTCTCTTGGCTGTTTCCAGCTCGTCCGGACTCTCTCCTTCTGATATTGCTCTTTGTTTGTTCTTTATATACACCTTGATTTCAGTAAAAAAATTATCGGGAAGCTTGATCAAAATAGTAGATTGTCTCTTCTCTTCTTCATATATCTGTCGAATACCTTCAAAAGTTATCATAATCTCTAATTAATTAAGGTATTTATAATTTAAGTAAGAAGACTAGAAATCTCTTTCTGTAGGATATTTATCTTTCTTTTTCCTTCTTTTTTTCTTTTTCTTTTGTTTTTCCCAAAATGTTTTCAGAACATACGTTGCAGGGTTTTTGTATTTTTTACATTCTGCCGGATCACATACCCCCACATCAACATACCATCCATCCTTACCGCAGTTTGGTGGAAGGACATCGGCCTTTCTTCTGTGGTTCCGAATATGCATTACGATCATATTCCTTGGAAGAGGCGGATGGTTTTGTTCGTTCCACAGGAGA
>CAZKOV010000090.1:410-3627 GCA_964554465.1 uncultured archaeon | reverse complement strand
GGAAATGCGAAGTCTGGTGTAGCTTCTGTGGGCCGGAAGGTACGAGAACGGTCGGCGCATTTTGGCTCTATGTCCGCTACGAGGAGCCCTGACCACGGATTTAATCCAAAAAACTAACCCTGAATCGTAATTCGAATTACAAGCATCGAGAATCTGTCCTCAGTCCTACGCTGTCCGTATTTCGTTTTCTATTATTCAAATTTCAAAGAGCATATACCAAATATCGCTGACCAGCTCGGCATCGCTGTATTAGGTCGGTGATATTTTCTCAGACACGGATTTACACGGATTAACACTGATTTTTTTCAGACAGGAAAACATGATTACATTGCTTTTAATGCAATATGAAATCAATATCGAGAACCGTTATTACTCCATCTCCGTCTATATCTGCTCTATTGAGGGTCTGTGCGCATTGATGGCAGTTAAGGATTGTCTTAAGGTATTTCTTTTCCAATAAAGGCGGTATTAAATCATAGAACTTCTTCTCATTCGGGAATTTCTCTTTATAGAATTCGTAAAGTCCCTTGTCTTTTTTCGCAATATTGCATCTGCTGCACGCCCAGACCTGGTTATGGATACCCTGTATCACATCGCACGTTTCACATTCAGCCTTTATTCTCAATGACCTTGGTACTATATGTTCCTTGTGCAGTTCAATTTCAGCCCCGCAGTATATGCACTTCTTTTCTGCCTCTACGAATTGCCAGTCTTCTCGCGTAATCTCTGACCACTTTTTTATTCCGCTTTTCAATTCTCTAAAAGTGTTTTTTACAAACCCGTAGTGCTGTCCTTTTGCTTCTTTTCCATCAGGTACAGAAAATGCCCGCCTCGCAATAATCTTTGCATATTGATAATAAATTAAATCCCGTATTGTCTCTACTTCTCTATCCGGCATATACGAACCAGTCATCCTCTTCTTTGCTTAACCCTCCAGATTCAATCGGCAGCGCTCTGTACCCTCTTAATATCATAACGTTCATTCCGAGCACAGTTGAGTAATCTTATCTTCAAAAATTCAATGTCTTCACCTTACTTTTCTATTTTTCAACCTTCACCAATCCGCCTGCAACAAGATTAAACCCAACAAAAACATATCTTTTCTGCTCAAGTTCATTTATCTTCTGCTCCATTGAGATTTCAAAGTTTCGGATTCTTCCTCTGTAAAGTTTAACTATAGGGTCTTCTTCGGTTTTGCCTTGCTCTTGAAGCTTTTTAATAGTTTCTTTCGTCTTATTTACTTTAATTGCTGTTGCCTGTTTAACACTTTCAATTTGGTTATTTACTAACGTATCGTTAGTTCTCTTTAATTTATTTTCTTCATCCGACCGAATCACTTCCAGATATTTCGCTGCTTCATTAACAATCTTTTCGAAATCTTTGTCTTCATAAGTCACCGAGTTTTCGTCAACGGACTCAGCTCTCACAATTTCGCTTAAGAACCAATCGCAAATCTCATCTCCCACTATATAAACCTTGTTATCCCGCAGATTAACTAGGATTGGTATCAAAAGGAGATCCTTTTTTAAAGCCGTCTTTTCCAATAAATATATGAAAAACAAATATCCTCCCTCATATTTGGCTTTTCCTCTTAATCGAAAGCGTGCTGTACTATAGACTTGTTGTTTATTCTCGTCATAATACCGTTTTATTGTCTTCATGATTGGGTGGTGGATAGTAATAAATTCTAGAGATGCGTCGCGACAAGCTTCCTGGTCATTAAAAGTGACAAGGACGCCATTCTCAAAAGATAGTTTCCTTTCTATTCCCCTTATATTCTCGCTCGAAGTAGAATATCGCCTAACAAACCTCCGAAAATCGTCCTCGCACTTAATAACAAATACGTTATCTCTGCCCGATTTGGGAGGAGCCAAAGTTGTTCTCGGAAAATTACTTTCAAGAAAGAACTTAAGAAAAAACATGACTTCGTCTGAAGTTATAAATCGTTTTGTATCTTTGATCCTTGTAATTTCTTGGTTGAAGTACTCGTCTTGCCCGATAAACTTTTGGCACTGTTCTTCAAACTCTTCTAATTCTTTTTGTTTCCTTAAAATATTTTCAGCGGTCTTATCAATTTTTTCAACCTTCTGTTCGTCGGTTAGTTCTGTGTTAAACATCTCCTTTGTCAATTCTGTTATCTGTTCTCCCAGAATTGCATCGAGGTCTCCAATGTATCTCTCGAATATGTTTATTCTTTGGTACAAACGGGTTAAGATTGCGTCATCTATTGTTCCCACCATCGAGAAGTTGTAGATGAGGATTTTCGCATGTTTTTGGCCGTAACGGTCAAGACGACCTATTCGTTGTTCCACTCTCATTGGGTTCCAAGGCAAATCATAGTTGAAAATTATATTGCAAAATTCAAAGTCTAAACCCTCACCACCGACCTCAGAAGAAAGAAGAATTTTTATCTTATCTGTTTCCCGAAATTTCTTGATGATTCTCTGCCTGTCATTTGTAGGTATATCTCCATGAATCAAGGCAACCCTGCCATTGTATCGGGTGGCCTCTAATTTCCTTCTCAGGTATTCTAATGTTGGTTTGAAAAACGCGAAAACCAGGATTCTTGCGCTAGGGTCCTCATCCTCAAGTCTATCCAGCGATTCCAGAAACTTACTGAATTTAGTATCAACAGAACCTATCCTGTTGGCGATTTTTTTGAGCCGTTGAAAACTTACTATTTCCCTCGACTCTAACTTCCAAGGAATGTCCTCGTCAACGGATGAGTCAATTACATCTCCGTTATCTTCCGACGGAGCTTTGATGACTCTCTTTCTCACTATATTATCAAGATTCTCTTTCATCGCCTGAATACAACTTGCAACCTGTCTTTGAGGCATTATGACTGCGAAAGAGATTCCTTGTAAAACCCTATGTTTTGTTGTAAAACGTTCCGAAACAAAGTCTGTTACCGCATTATAGAATTCTATTTCTTCGGGGGTGAACTGAACCCGAATTACCCTTGCTTCCCTAGTAGGGAATAGGATTTCTACATCCCTCTTTTTTGTTCTTGTAAAAACGTAGGATAAGCAATTTAACTCCACAAGGAGTTTTTGCAACCGGATTGCTTGGTCACGACTCAACGTCTTATTGTTCCTAAGTAGTTCTACCGCCTCATGATAAAAAGGATTTTTGATGAATCTGTCTTTCTGGGATGTCATTTCTACCTTGCTTATTACCTCGAGTGCTGAATTAGGATCGTATAATCTTCGCAGAG
>CAZKOV010000090.1:0-400 GCA_964554465.1 uncultured archaeon | reverse complement strand
AAAATCTGAAAATTCTTCGGGAATCAACAGGCGAAGAAGATTGAACAAATCCGGTGTTCCTAACTGTAAGGGCGTAGCAGAGAGAAAAAGCATCGAGTCCGACAATTCGGACAAGACTTCTCCGACTTCACTGCTTAGTGTCTCAGGATTCTTCATGTAATGGGCTTCGTCTATGATTGCAATATCAAAATGTGGATTAATTTCCCTTAGATTTCTAATCATTCTGCTTGTCCGGATGGTCTGAAGGGAAACGATACCCTTGATTTTTTCGGCTTCCCCGTATTCAGCATATCGGTCCAAAAATCTATTAAGGTCAGTTCTCTTTAGAATACTAAAATCCAAACCGAATCGTTTCCTCATTTCTGTTTCCCACTTCGTAGTCAGCATTGAGGGACATACA
>CAZKOV010000089.1:0-3645 GCA_964554465.1 uncultured archaeon | reverse complement strand
CACCCGGAACCCAATGTCTTTCTATTGCGACAGTGGGCTGCAATTTCAGGTGTTCCTTCTGCCAGAACTGGAACATATCCCAGGAATACGGGGACATAAAAGGCGAGGATTTGTCTCCGGAGCAGATAGTGGAAATAGCTGTAAAGAACAACGTCCCCGGTATTGCCTACACTTACACCGAGCCCACGGTATTCTATGAATATGCATATGACACGATGAAGCTTGCGAGGAAGAAAGGATTATACAACGTATGGGTCTCCAACGGCTACACCACACCTGAAGCCATAAACAACATGAAAGGACTTCTTGACGCTGTTAATGTGGACTGGAAAGGGTCTCCGGAATTCTACAAAGAGATGTGCTCTGTTACTGATTTTGAACCGGTGAAGGAAGCCCTTAAAACATACAAAAAAACCGGGACTTTTATCGAAATCACGAACCTGGTAATCCCCGGCAAAAACGATTCCGAAGACGACATAAGATCGATGGCGGGATGGATAAAGGAGAATCTGGGAAAAGAGACTCCGTTACATTTCAGCGCTTTCTATCCCCAGTACAAAGAGAACAATATTCCGAGGACTTCCCTGGAAATACTGGAGAAAGCGCATGAAATTGCTATTAGTGAAGGGCTCCACTATGTTTATCTGGGAAACGTCACGAGCAATCTCGTATCAACTTTCTGTCCCAAATGTAACGGACTCGTTATTGACAGATCCGGATATTCCGCAAGGAATGTGCATGAAAAATGCCCTGGATGTGGTTTTCGCATACCGATTAAACACCCTTAAATAAAACAAAAACAAAAACATAATGGAAGGTTCTGTATATGAAGCAGTCAAACAGGATAAAGGATATCTATGAAGGCATCTACAGCCATCTCATGGACATGGTGGACGGTCTCACATATACCTCCACAAAAAATCTGAGCATTGCAAAGGAAAAGAACGAAATCGAGGACAAAATAAAAAAGCTCCATAAACAGGAGCTCAAGCTGAAGGACATGATGGTTCACATGGAGAAGAGCATAGAAAGGATGGAAACAGAGATTAAAAGCAAGCACGAAACTGAGAAATTAATGCAGCAAAGGATTAATGAACTCAGGAATGACAAGAATGCGCTTGAATCCGAAAAGACATCCATTAAGAAAGAGATTGATGCCCTTCATACGGAAAGAGAAGATAACAGGAAAGCCCTCAAGGAAACAAAAACCGCGCTGGAAGAACTCAAGCATCATGCAGAGGCCTTTGACATGGAAATCAGGGACTGAAATTTTCTTAAATACGACCTAAAACAATATTTAGTCATGGATGAAGACGATTTCGAGGTTCCGCTCCCCGAGGAACTCGAGGAAGATAAAGTGGAAATTACCGATATTCTCGGAGTGGACACCCTTGAACCTAGGACCATGGAAAAGCTGAAAAAACTCCTGGAAAACGACAAGAAAAAAATTCTCAGACTCAGGAAGGAAAAAGACGAACTGGCTAAAGAAGTCGGCATGCTTACAAAAAACAACTCCGAACTGGTAAAGCTGGTGGAAGTTCTTGAATCGGAAATCAAGACACTGACCGATAATATATCCCAACAGTACAGATACTCTTATGAAGATGGGGGATGGGTGGAAAAGGGTACCGGGAAGAAGGCAGTCCTTGAAGAGGTCCTTAAAAATCCCGACATAAATGTCATTAATGCCCAGCTCGGGGAGATATTGAGGCTTATTAAACTGCATCGCGGGAAAATAAAACACGTATAAACTACAATTTTAAATAGGATTTCCAACATAATTTCAAAAGAATGTTATTTATGGGGTGGTTTGATGGCAAAAGTAGCCAAGAAAAGAATGACTCGCGGAGAAGTTCATAAACATCTGAAAAGTGTTGTAAACGTCCTCTCTGATGATGTGGTAACGGCATTGAATATCAAGAAAGAGAAAGAGGACCTTGAAGATAAGATAAGAAGGCTTCATAACGAGGAAATACAGCTTAAAGATGTCATTGAGCATCTTCAGGTGACGAGGGACAAAATGCAGTTTGAACTGAAGAAAAAGGCAAAAGACGAAGCCGATCTCCAGTCAAAGGTAGACCAGCTCAAGGAAGACAGGGCGGGCCTCGAATCCGACAGGATGGTTCTCAAGACACAGATTATGCAAATGAAAAGAGAAAAACAGTCGACGGAAAAGGCGCTTGAGCACACGAACGACATGCTCATGCAGCTGAAGCATCATATAGAGGCATTTGACAGGGAAATAAGAGAATAATAATGTCCATATTAATTTACATCTTCGTAGGAATTGCCATCCTGATCATCTTACACATAATCACCCTTTATTTTCTTAGGAGAAGGTCGAAAGATAACACCAAGAAAGATGAAAAAGGGACCGCGGAAAAAGGAAAACCTGAAAAAAGGGTCGAGTTCTCGTGGGGAAATGCCGAAGGCTATGAAAACAAGAGCGACATAGTTATATCTCTGGCCGACCTACTCTTTGGCGGAAAGGAAAAGGAAGAAACCTCCGGAAAGACCTCTTCCGGAAAAGAAACCAAAAAGAAAAAGTCCGGAAGATCCGTAAAAGCGGAAACATTGTCATCTGAAGCCAGGTCCGAATTAAAGGAAACGGTGAAGAAATATATAACAGATGACCTGAGGGAGAAGCTCGAGGATATGGGATTGGGGGCCGACAGGCGCCGTCAAATTCTGGAAAAGGTGAAGGACTCCACTGACATAATACTTGCCGATACGGACATGGACAAGCATCTTGAAGAGGATATGGACCTCGAGGAGCAGGCCCTGAAATTAATAGAAGTGATAAGGCCGAGACTCACCAAAGAGCTCCAGAAAATCAGAAAATAGAAAAAGGCTTAAAAACATTGCACTATTTATAAGTGTAAATATATTAATAGTCTTATCAAAAAATTATGGTGATTATTATGCCCAGACCATCACTGAGATCCACATCATGGAGAAAGAAGAAGATTACAACGCCCGGCGGCAGGAAGAAGTTGCATTATCTCAAGAGGAAGAATGCTGCCGCTAAATGTGCTGTATGCGGCAAGGTCCTTCATGGCGTCCCCAAGAAAACCACGGAGGAAATGAAAAAGCTTCCCAAGACGAAGAAAAGGCCCGAGAGGCCGTACGGCGGGAACCTTTGTGCGGGCTGCCTGAAAAAGAAACTGGTCATGGAGAATGTCAAGAAGGTGTGATTATGATTGATGTCGGAACTGTTTGTCTGAAAGTTGCCGGAAGAGAGGCCGGAAAATACTGTGTTGTTGTCGAGAAAACAGACGATAAAGGCTTTGTAACAATAACAGGACCTAAGGCTCTTACGGGAGTAAGGAGAAGAAAGGTCAACGTGGCTCATATAGAACCTACCTCTCTCAAGGTCAAAGTCGCCGAAAAGGCAACAGACGCCGAGGTAGAAAAGGCATACACGGCGGACGCCCTGAAAAAGCTCGGGATCGAGAAGAAGGTTAAAGCTCCAAAAAAGGCGGAAACAGCTGAGAAGAAGTAAATCTAATTTTTTCTATTTTAATAATGTATCAAGAACGGCTGATTTATCTTCTACCCATTTATCGATATCTCTTATATATGACAAATATTTATTGACCAAATATTGATCCTCATATGATGAACATCTTCCAATTTTAAAGGTTC
>CAZKOV010000088.1:0-3687 GCA_964554465.1 uncultured archaeon | reverse complement strand
AAAGGTCAGTGGTTCAAATCCACTCCCCGCTATTTAACCTTTTTCTGTCCGAGACAGGCAAAAACCTTAACGAAAAAGACTATTTTAAAGCACAAAACCAAATTATCCTTATGCTGTATTCGAAGCTCGTTGAGGTCTACGAGGAGCTGGAGAAGACGTCAGCCAGGCTGGGGAAGATAGATGCCGTCGCCAGGATTCTAAAGGAAGCAGAACCCGGGAACCTGCCGCGCGTGGTGCTCCTTCTCCAGGGCAAGGTGTTCCCCAGCTGGAGCGAGCAGGAGATCGGCATAGCCGACAAGATGGTCGTGAGGATAGTGTCGACAGCTACAGGTTTTAAAGAAGCAGAAGTCATGAGGCATTACAACGAGACGGGAGACCTCGGCCTTACGGTCGAGAAGCTGCTGGCAGGCAAAAGGCAGCAGACCCTTGGGGTCAAGCGCATTGACATCGCGAAGGTTTTCGAGAACCTGCAGAAGCTGGCCACGGTGGAAGGGAAGGGAAGCCAGGAAGTGAAGGTAAGCATAGTCAGGGAGCTTGTGATACATTCCTCCCCCAAGGAGGCCAAATACATCGTCCGGACCGCGCTCGGCCAGCTCAGGGTGGGCGTTGCCGAGGGAGTGGTCAGGGACGCGATAGCAGCGGCGTTCTTCCCGGACAAGGAAGGTGACGATAAGAAGGAGGTCATCAAGGCCATAGAATGGGCATGGTTCATGAGGCCCGACTACGGCGATGTCGCCCGCATGGCAAAGGAGAAAGGCCTTGAGGGTCTGAAGAAGGCAAAACTGGAACTGGGAAAGCCTTTCCAGGTGCTTCTCGCAGAGAAGTCGCCATCGCTCAAAGAGGCTTTGGAGGCATACGAAAACCCTCAGCTTGAATGGAAATTTGATGGAGCGAGAATTCAATGCCATAAGGACGGTGACAAGGTGTGGCTCTTCACAAGGAGGCTCGAAAACGTCACAAACCAGTTCCCCGACATAGTCAGGATGGTGAGGGAAGGCGTCAGGGCAAGACGATGCGTGCTGGAGGGCGAGGCCATGGCCATCGGGAAGAATGGCAAGCCCGCGCCGTTCCAGATACTTTCCCAGAGGATACACCGCAAGTATGAAATAGACAAGATGGCAAAGGAGATACCCGTCCAGATGAACTGGTTCGACATCGTGTATCTGGACGCTGAGCAGCTTTTTGACAGTACCTTCAGGGAAAGGCGAAAAATGCTTGAAAGGATGATAAAGGCAACAAAGGGGAAGTTCCAGCTTTCCGAGCCGCTCCTGACAAAGGACCTTCACAAGGCCGAGAAGTTCTACCAGGACGCGCTTTACGCCGGCCAAGAAGGGGTCATGGTCAAGAACCTGGACGCCACGTACCAGCCCGGAAGAAGGGTCGCGGGCGGCTGGCTCAAGGTCAAGCCCATCATGGAGACGCTGGACCTCGTCATAACGGGCGCCCAGTGGGGGACCGGCAAGCGCGCAGGCTGGCTAGGGTCCTTCGTGCTCGCGTGCAGGGAAGAGGAAAGCGGGGAATTCATGGAGTGCGGCATGATGGGCACGGGCGTCAAGGAGAAGAAGACGGACGAAAAAGACGTAACCTTCAAAGATCTTACGGAGATGCTCAGGCCGTCCATAGTCAGCGAGAAGGGCAACATGGTCAGGATAAAGCCCAAGATTGTCCTGGAAATTGCGTACGAGGAGATACAGAAGAGCCCGAACTACGGCTCAGGCTACGCCTTGAGGTTTCCCAGGCTCATTTCATTAAGGATAGATAAATCGATTTCAGATGCAGACACGCTGGATAGAATAAAATATTTATACGAAATGCAAAAGGGTGGAAAAAAGGATAAAAATTAGCTCATATACTTTTCAGTCCATCCAATAAATCTCCTCTGCCGTTTTTTCTAAAAAGATTTTCTAATTCTTTCGTTCCGATTAGTGTAATTTTATCTTTTTTCGCTGAATTTCTGACTTCTGGAGAGAAACCGGACAAAGAGACCAAAATCCCAGAATTAAGTGTAATACCATCTTTGGTCTGTTTATTGAGATAAGAATCTAATATTTTCGAATACCCTTTGAGATGTCCAAAACCATTCAGTGTCACGTAGTGCGTTTTGACCTCTACGAATTTATTTCCAATTAAAAAATCTGGTGTTTTCAAAGAGTTCTTTATTATTCTTTTTCTTCTGACATCATCCACACCTTCACCTAACAATTTAAAGTACTGTAATACCAATTCCTCAAACTTTCTACCTTTTTTATCAATCTCAAATGAATCTGATTTTCTTTCCGCTGTATAGAAGTATTCCTCTCCGAACAATCTCCTGAATTTAGATGTTAGACTGGAAACTGAAACATCTAGCTCTCCCGCAAGCTGAAATAAAGATATGTTTGTATTTTTGTATTTTTCAAATGCATAGATATAGTCTTTATTTTTGACTTTTCTTTCATCCCTTCTTGATATGGCAATTTTCCTGTATTCATCTCCGAACAATTTTTTGAATCTGAATATGAGCGAATTTTCTTTCATACATATTCTACTTGCAAGCGTGTCAATCGACATTCGACTATGCTTGTAGATTTCAAACGCTTCTTTTATACCTTCTTCTGAAATTTTCCTCCGCTTTTTTCCAGAATCCTCGAGTCTCCTAATTTTTGCAATTTCTCTGTAGTCATTTCCAATAATTCTTGCCATCGAATGTGTCAGTGTATCTCTAGATACATTGTATTTATTTGCCAAATCAACTGCTGATACGCCATTTTTATATTCCAAGAAAATTTTTCGTATGTTTTCTTTTGTCAATTTTCTGTTCCAGATTGATTTTTCTTTGGAGACGTCTCTATACGCTGGTCCTATTACCTTCTTGAAAAGTCTGGATAGGGCTTCAGCATTGCAGTCCAATTCCGTGGCGATATCGCATAATCTAATTTCTGGATACTCTTTGTATTTTTTAAAAGATGTGAATATATCTTCTCTGGACAATCTCCTTTCTCCCCTGCCTATTAGTTTTGTTTTCGAGATTTTGTGATACTCGTCACCAAAATATTTTTTGAAGTATAATCTGAGAGTGTCTTGATTCACTCCAAGACTCTTCGATATGGTTGAAGAATCCGAACCGGCTTTTTTGTATTCTTCAAAGGCCTTGATAATGCACATCTTTGACAGTTTCTGTCGTTTATTTTTCTGCAAAGATTTGTATTCAATGTAAAAATGTCTCTTGAATGCCTTGTTCAGAGTGGACCTGTGTAAACCTGATTTTTCAGCGATTGTAATTAACGCGGCTCTTTCATTTGTTTTATACTCTTCAAACAAAGCTCTTATTTCGTCTTTTGTCAAAACTTTTCTTGACATAATTTATATTTCTAATGCGTATATAAAAACTTATTTGAAGACTTGATAATAAATGAATTATGTAGACACCATTCACATAGGCAATAAAGAGAGTATAACGGGACTGAGATGTGACAGGGGCCCGGAAGACGCCGACGGCATGGAAAGGATAGGGCAGCTCTACGGCCAGCAGAAGGGCAAGAAATGATTTCAACCCTAGTAGTTATAATAATTAAATAGTAGATGATGCAATAATATATTATCCATCTGAAGGGGGACTTGAGACATGGGGAAGCTACGCAACGCTCCTAAGGCTGCATATGCATTTTCCTTATCGTTAGCGATATGCTTGGTATTGATTGTTTCCGC
>CAZKOV010000087.1:0-3711 GCA_964554465.1 uncultured archaeon | reverse complement strand
TGCCGGCGGAAGGATGAAAGCGAAGCCGATACAGACGAGTACAAGGAGGTTTGCAAGGAATCCCAATATGACGAGGTGCCTCACTTCCTTCAGGCCGTAAAGCTCCCCGTAAGCATCTGTGACAAGGAACGTCAGCGGATAAATAAGAGTTCCGACAGGCATGGTGAACCAAAGGATTGATACGAACTTGAACGACAGTATGTTCGCCATGATGAAGAATGTAATGAATAATACAGCGTAAAGGATTTTCCTGTCAAACCAATCCAGCATTTTCGTTTTCATGTCTGTCTTAATTATAGCGGATATTTTTATAATCTTCGGTTCTTACTTAACGATATGGAAGAAGAAATGATTGATATTTTTGATGAAAACGAGAATTACATTGACACAGTTCCGAAATCGGTTGCAAGAGAGCAAAACCTCCCCAGAAGGGGAACAGATGCCCTTATCTTCAACTCGAAGGGGGAACTGCTAATCCATAAGAGGGCTCCGGAAAAAAGGTCATATGCCAATCAATGGGATTTCAGGATTACGGGATGGGTGATCTCACCGGAAACCACGGCCGAAGCCGCCTTGAGGGAATTGCATGAAGAAATAGGACTGAAAGGTGATGCTGAACTCAGATTTCTGCTGAAATACAGACTGAAGTTCAGCACAAAAAACAACGACTTTTCTTACATGTATGCAACAGTCTATGATGGAAAAGTAATTCCCAAAGAAGACGAAATTTCCGAGTTCAGATGGATAAATCCCGCCGAACTGGGAACCCTGATGGAAAAGATGGATTTCGCTCCTAATGCAAAAAAGATTTTTGAAAAAATAAAGGATAAAATGTTTGAAATTATCGGAGAGAGGAGTTGAGAATCATTTCCTCAACAAATCCTCGATTTCCTCAAGCTTCCTCATTATATCCTCGTGGGTAGGTTCATAGCATCTTTCATGCGGGGGAACCGGCGGTCTTTCATGCGGTCCTCTGTGAAGGGGATGCTCGAATTCCCTGTCAATTCTTGGCATTTTATCTCCTCCTTAATTACTTGAAACTAATGTTGCAAATCCCATCCATATCGGAGCTGATGTGGGGAGTACCGTTGTCAGTGGTATGCCTCCGAGCAACATCGTACCCGCTATGCATGAGGTTATTATTGTTGATTTTGCAAGTTTTGCCACTAACCCATTCCTTCCTTCCGCATGCGGGGGATGATGATGTACTAATCCATGTGGCATAATTTCCACCTCCTAACAATAATATCCGTATCTTGAATAATCCCAGTCACGGGTTACCCTGTGAGCATAATCCCATGCATCCAGTCTTATCTGCATTTCTTGATAGGTTTTAGCTTTCCAGATCCTTTCATAAGCTTGTCTGTATTTTTCATCAAGTTCTCTTGATTTTCTTCTTTGATCTTTCCACCATTTTATTAGTCCCATATTATCACTTTTTAAATTTCGGGTTTTCTATGAATCTTTTAAACTTCAATATTTATAAAAGTTTCGGTTTTTCCAGAAATATGGAAATATCATATATTTATATAAGTCCCGAAATCAAGAATAATTAAGTGATAATATGCCTTTATTCGAAGATATTGTTCATAGAGCGCTTGCAAGCCCCGTCAGAAGAGATATTATACTTACTCTCTCAAAGAAGGACAAATATCTTTCAGAGATAGCAAGCGAAGTGAAAAAGAAACCACAGACAGTAGATTTCCATTTGTCACTTCTCGTGGAGATAGGTCTTGTTAGCAGTGAATGGAAAGACGGAAAGAAATATTATTCTCTTCTTGACAAGAAGATAATACATTTTCTCAGGGACAAGAAACCGGTTCCTGCTGAATCCAGACCTAAACCTCCTCACGAAATAGTTCAGGATATGTGGGAAGACATGAAGAAAAGACTGGATAAGATTGAAAAAAGATTGGATTCAATAGAAAAGAAAATGAAGTGAGTGAATGAGGCCAGTCTTCTATATAGTCATTGCAAACCTTGTGATGTTCGTACTCCAGTTGGTAATACCGGGATTCACCGAAATGTTCGCGCTTACACCATACCTCGCAACGACGGGTATGTTCTGGCAGTTCATATCTTACATGTTCCTGCACGGAAGCTTCTGGCACATAACAATCAACATGTTCGTTTTACTCATTTTCGCACCCAGAGTCGAGGAGATTGTCGGAAAGACAAAGTTTCTCCTGCTCTATTTCGCCTCAGGGATATTCTCGGGAATATTCTACCTCTTCCTGACAGGAGCAGAATCCCAGATTCTGATGCTGGGAGCATCAGGAGCGGTCTATGCAGTAGTTGCTGCGTTCGCTATTCTTTATCCGAAAGAAGTGATATTCGTATACTTCATGCCGCTTCCGGCAGCAGTCGTCCTTGTGCTTCTGGTTCTCATGGAGAGCGTCTTCGGCCTGTTCAGTCTGGAGGCGGGAGTCGCCAACTGGGGGCACGTGGGCGGACTTGTTGCAGGTGCTTTGCTCATGTTTTACTGGAAAAAGAAGAAGATTGCTGAAAGGAAGCAGATTCTGGAATATGTGGTCCATATATGAAAGACATCATCCAGCGAGGAGCCGAAGCCGTTCTTTACAAAGACGAATTTGAAGGAAAGACATTCCTTGTAAAAGAGAGAATAAAGAAAGGATACAGAGTTGAAAAACTGGATGATGAGATACGTTCAAAAAGGACACGTCATGAAGCAAGAATGATGGAGAGAGCCATCAGCTCGGTCAACGTTCCGAAAATCATGAAGACAGAGAAGTTCAGGATAATAATGGATTTCATCGAGGGTAAGAAACTCAAGGAAGTCCTCAACGACATGGACGAAAAGGACATAAAGAAGACATGCGTAGAAATTGGGAAAATGGCAGCTAAAATCCACAACCTTGGGATAATCCACGGAGACCTGACGACTTCCAATTTCATCGTACAAAAAGGTTCCGGGAAAATCTTTCTGATAGATTTCGGACTTGGTAAATTCGAGAGGAAAGTCGAGGCCAGAGCGGTTGACCTTCATCTTCTTTTTGAAGCGTTGAAATCGACTCATTTTGATGTTCTGGATGTTGCTTGGAATTCTGTTGTTGATTCATATTGTAAGAATGTGGATAACTGGAAAGAGATAGAATCAAGAATTGAACAGATAAAGAAGAGAAGAAGGTATAAGTAGTTATTTTTCTGGTAACATACAATCTGGAAAATACGTATATTTGTATTCCTTTAGGATTATCATGACCTCGTATCTTTTGAGGGATTCGCCTAATATGATCCTCAGGTCATGCAGGAATTCATTTAATTCCGATGTCGTCTGGAGCTTGATATCAATCTCCATATCGCTTGCTCCCACAGTCTTGTAAAAGTAGCTCGTGTTCTTGTGATTGAGGAGAAAATCATGAAGTTTGTTTTTCGTTTCTTCGTTCATGACTCCGAACTTAAGCATTATGAAATACCAGAGGTTGTCAAACTCGATATTAGACCATATAGAAGGCCTGTATCCCAATATAATGTTATCCTTTTCCATCTTCCTTATTCTGTAGCTTGCAACGTCGCGCGTGATGTTAAGTTTTGTACATATCTCCGAAAGAGGATTTCTTGAATTTTTTGATATCTCTTTTAGAATCCTGTAATCGATATCGTCAAGTTCACACATTTCGTCCGCTTTTTCGGGCACGTATTTCTTCCTTTCAGTTCCGACATCCTTCCAGAGAAACGAAGGTGTTGAAG
>CAZKOV010000086.1:0-3721 GCA_964554465.1 uncultured archaeon | reverse complement strand
AAGGTCAAGCATATATAAAATTATGACTTTGAGGAAAAAGAGAAAGGGGATTTCCCCGCTCATTTCTGTTATTCTTCTGATAGCTTTCACGATGGTAGTTGCAGGCATTCTTGCTGCATGGGCCACACAGTTTGTAAGGGTAAGGCAATCGGAGTTTGTGAAATGTTCGGATGCTGGTATCCTTATACAGAGCAGCTATTATGACACGGGTACAAGCAGCCTCTACACAAATATTTTTAATAACGGGAAAATAGAACTCCAGGGATTCGCTCTCATTGTAACACTGGAGAATGGTACCGTTCTTTCGGAAACAAGCAATGTAACAATAACTGCCGGCGGTGTTGGCACATTCAATATCACAACCCCTTCCAATGTAAAAGAAGTGAGTATAAGGTCAATGCAGTGTCAGGGGTCGCAGGATTCGATAGGTAAATATTACATTCAGGGAATCGGTTATTAAGCCAGAAATTCCCGATTTTTGTTTTATTCAGTGAAATATAATTGATACCCAGTCACCGACATAATGTGTTATGAATATAACTATTAAGGCGATCACTATGTGTTCAACAACGGCTTTCCACACCTTTTCCTTTTGCTGTTTTGCTATTTTATAGCTGAGAATTCCTAATATCAGCAAACCCCATATAACACTTATTACAATAGCCATTCCGAGTTCAAACAGGAATACTGGAACAAGGAAAGTCAGGGCAAAACAGAATTTTGTTCCGAATGTGGAAAAGGTCGATTCCCATACTTCCCTTGTGGTTGTATGATCTTCCGATTCCTGAGATACATGAATGCCAAGAGCATCGGAGAATGCATCTGCAACTGCTATTGTTAAAATACCGCCAATAACTACGAGCTGTGAACCGGTACCGGCATGTAAACCAACCATAAGTCCCAGGGTCGTTATAATACCGGACGTCAATCCAAAACTGATGCCTGTCACTATGGAAGGTCGCATAAACAATAATTTGCCGTTTCGCGTTTAAATTGATTCTTCGAGATAAACTTCAAGCTCGCTTTTCATCTGATCAACGTTTTCAAAAACTATTACTTTCATTCCCAGCAGATATGATTCCGCATCGTTCTTTAGTTGATCATCAATAAATATGCATTCCTCGGGTCTGACGCCGAGTCTCTCCATAACCACGGTGAATATCTTTTCATCGGGTTTCGCCGCGCCGGCTTCATAGGATGTTGTAACCAAATCAAATTTTTCATGCAGATTATATTTATTATCAAGCCATTCGAACCAGTCTTTAATAAAGTTGCTAAGTAGTACAACTTTGTATCTCTTTCTCAGAGTGGCTATTAACCTTATCATTTCCGGTCTGATTTTTTTGACAGAGTAGAATTCTTTTTTCAATTCATCTATATCCATTCCGACGAATTCCGCGATGTTTTTCCAAAAATAATCGCACCCGAACGAATCAACACGGGCCCTTTTCCAGTTTTCCCTTATTTTTCCGTGGATTTCATCAGGATCACCGCCCGTCTTCTTTGAAAGGATTTCAGATATCCCGAAGAACCTCCCGGAATCGTCGATAACCCCGCCGAGATCAAAAATAATGACTTTTATCATTATATCATTCCAGATAAACATTTCCCATATCCCTGCTATAGATGAATTTGTCCTCTGTCTGCGCGTTCTTTATGAAGTCTATCATTCCGCACAGCTGGGAATCCATTGCATCTGCCTGTGCTATGGCAAGAGCTTCCGGGAAAGCGGGAAGCTTGGGAGAGCCGTATTCGAGCTTCCCGTGATTGCTCACTGCAATGTTCAACAATTTTCTTTTCGTTTTATCTGAAATATCAAGTCCGTCCAGCCTTTCCTTTAACATCAGAACACCAAGCGTCAGATGCCCTATCAGCATCCCGTCCTCAGTAACTTTTATGCTTCCTGAAACTTCCAGCTCTTCCATTTTCCCTATATCATGGATAAAGCAACCGACAATCATCAAATCACGGTCAAGCTCGGGATAGATGCTCGATAATGATTCGCAGATGGTCATCATGTTGAGCGTGTGCTCCATGAGGCCCCCTATCCATCCCTGGTGCTTGTACATCGCTCCCGGATGCTTTCTGAATTTCTCCATGAACTTGGTATCATCGGTGAATTTTTCAACTATTTTTTTCAGTTCTTCGTCTTTCACGGAATTCAGGAACCCTTTAATTCTTGAGAACATCTGATCAATATCCTTCTCGCTCACTCTTACAAATTCGGATATGTCGTATTCCCCTTCCTTAAGCTTTCTGATTTCCCCATTAACATCGACATTGATTGAAATCTGTTCATTGTAGATTGTTGTCTGACCTTTTATGGAAATGACATCGTCAACGCTCAGAGAATCGTATAGCTCATTAACCCTTGCCTCGTTATCAGGTCCCCAGTATTTCAGCATCATGCTTCCTGAAGAATCCGCAATATTAAGCTGGAAACCGTAACCTTTTGCGTATTTTTGTACGGGTTTCTTGAATTTTATGATAAAATTTCCTTCGACTTTTTCATAAGGAACCAAATCGCGTATAGACATAGTAACCGATTGAATTTCTGACTTATAACTTTATTCCATGAGAGTTCAAAATCCTTAACTGCCATTTCCTTAGAATCTTCGCGGGATCATATCCCCTGGCAAGCTCTTCCATCTGATTCATGTTCATTAATACGTAAGGTTCAACTTCAAGTATTTTCCCTATTTTGTTTCTTTCCTCTTTAAGATATTCGAACTTTTTGTGACTCATTCGAGGTTTTATACATTTTACTTTCTCTTCCTTTGGAATTCTCATACCTCTTTTCACAGTAAAAGCAAACTGTTTCGCATTCTTCTTGACAAACCACGAAACTCCTTTCAGATTTTTCCATTCTTCCGCATCTCGGGGAGGTTTTTTTGCGAGTTCAAGAAGTTTGCTGTTAGGTATTACATGATAAGCCGGCCTGTCGGCATTTTTTGCGATAGTCTCCCTGCAATCAAAAAGACAACGGAGAATCGCACGCTCACGCCCTGTCAGGGATTTCGACCCTTTGATTAGATAGGAATCTTTCTTTTTTTCATAGCGTTTTCTTTCAAGAAGCCCGAATTCTTCCCTGAACCAGGACCCGCGTCCTTTCTCAATCAAACTCTTTTCAAGAATTTTCTTCAGTCTGATAAGATAGATAACATCCTTTGCTGCGTATTCCTTCATCCTTTCGGTGAGAGGTCTCCGTGTCCAGTCGACCTTTTGCATCTTCACATCTTTTTTAACTCCGAACATTTCTGCGAGAAGAGAACCCAGTCCGAATTCCTTTCTGCCGTCCATTTCTGCAGCAATTTTGGTATCGAAGATGTTCTTGGGATGGCACAAGAGTTTTTCGTTCAGGACATTGAAATCGAAATCGGCGTCGTGGAAAACCTTTTGGATTCCGGGGTTCTCCATCATCTTTACAAAAGGTGACAAGTCCTTGATTTTAAGCGGATCGACGAGCCATGTCTTCCTGCCGTCAGAAATCTGAATCAGTGCAAGATGGGTCCCGTATCTGTGGAGGTTGTTTTCCATCTCCAGATCCATAGCTAGAATTTTTTGTTTTTTCCAGAAATCGGCCTGTCCTTTCAATGTCACGTCATCTTTTACTATTCTGTATAAAACGGTCATATCATTAGAATTGACCTCAGATTATTAAATATTCAAAGCAAAGATAATCAAAACGTATATGCCAGCTACTATTGGTATAAACAAGCTG
>CAZKOV010000085.1:2197-3754 GCA_964554465.1 uncultured archaeon | reverse complement strand
GCCTTCGACGTTTCAATAAAGGCACTGTGGGATATAGGTTTCTTTACTATTGTTTTGCCGTTTTTACTCGTTCTCGTCATTTCTTTCTATTTTTTCAGCTGGCTTTTTGAGGATAGATGGGGAAAAAACAGTAAACCGTTCATTGTTCTGAGATTTATACTCACGGCGGCCGTTGCACTTTTTGTTTTGTGGTGGTCGTTGTCAACAACATCGTTCGGAACAGCGTTCGGTTTAATTATAGGAATAGTGTTTGCGATAATATTTTTCGCGTTCATATTGGTGTTACTGGCATATTTCCTTGATGTTGATATTTTAAGGAAACTCAAATAAAACATGCCTATCTCATACGGGTTTTATTCAAAAAGAACATTTATAAGCGTTGTAAGGTAATAAAATAATATGTCGGTATTAAATTTTCAGGGAATAATCAGCAACATGCAAAACATGGGATTTTTCCAGTACCTGTTCCCGTTCCTTCTCTCCCTGGCGATAATATGGGGTTTACTAGAAAATGCGCCTGGAGTTAAGGATAAATTTCCCAAATCAGCAAAGGCTATCATATCAATAATTCTGTCATTCTTCGTAATGCTTTACACAAGCTGGAACCCGATGGTAGTTAGCTTCTTTGCAAATCTGGGAGGAACTTTCCTTGTATTGGCATCAGGGATATTGTTTATCCTTCTGCTTGCAGGATTAGTAGGTTTCCATCCATGGTCTGATATAGCAGAAAAGAATGTTTGGGTAAAATACGGGGCAGCGCTATTAATAATATTTTTCCTATTATTGGTGCTGCTTGGTGCAGGTGCGGGATGGCTTGTGCCTATACCACCGGTATCACTGAGTTCAGATTTCTGGACAGTAGTATTTGTCATAGCTATACTTGCAATAGCATTTTGGGCAATGACAAAAGATAGCGGTAAAAGTGCCGGTGGAGAAGCAGAAAAACCAAAAGAAGGCACAAAATAAACCTCAATTTCTCTTTTTTATATTTTAACTTTTTAAGTCCAGTCTCTGTTAACAGTTTAAAACATAATCTCAAATAATATTCATGAATTACTCAAAGCTTGTAGAACTTTATGATAACCTCGAAAAGATCCCCTCGCGACTTGATAAGGTTTCTTTGATAGCGGAATTTCTTGAATCAGCTGATGATGAAAACATCAGGATGTCTATCCTCCTTTTACAGGGAAGAGTGTTCCCCAAATGGTCTGAAAAAGTGATAGGACTTGCCGCAAAAACGGCAGCAAAAATCATATCCGGAACATCCGGCATCTCGGACAAGATGGTAATGAAGGAGTTTTCTGAAACAGGAGATTTGGGACTTGTTGCAGAGAAATCCGTGGGGGAGAAAACCCAGACAGTCCTTTTTTCGAAAAAACTCACGATCAAGAAGGTCTTCGACAATTTCCAGAAGCTTGCCGAAACGGAAGGCATTGGTTCTGCTGACAGGAAAGCTAAGCTTATCTCGGAATTAATGTCATCGGCTTCGCCGAAAGAAGCCAAGTTTATTATACGCACTATAACGGAAGACCTGAGGATAGGCGTTGCGGAAGGAGT
>CAZKOV010000085.1:0-2097 GCA_964554465.1 uncultured archaeon | reverse complement strand
AAAATAGTCAGCTACATAGAATGGGCATGGTTTCTGAATCCTGATTACAGCGAAGTTGCCATACTTGCGAAAAATGAGGGGATCCGGGGTCTCAGGGAGGCCAAAGTGGAGCTTGGAAAACCTGTCCATGTCCTGCTCGCAGACAAAGCGCCAAACCTTAAGGAGGCAATCGCATCTTACGGAAAGCCCGCGATAGAGGTAAAATATGACGGCATGAGGCTCCAGATACACAAAAACGGAGACAAGGTATGGCTCTATACAAGAAGGATGGAAAATGTCACGAAGATGTTCCCGGATATATCGGAGATGGTCAAAAAACACGTGAAAGCCAAAACATGTGTTATTGAGGGAGAAAATCTGGCAATAGACCCTAGAACAGGCAAACCCGTCCCTTTCCAAAGGCTTTCCCAGAGGATCCATCGCAAGTATGATATACACAAAATGGCCAAGGAAATACCCGTCCAGCTCAACCTGTTTGACATCATATATCTCGAAGGAGAAATGCTCTTCGATAAACCCTTCCGTGAAAGAAGAGAATTGCTTGAAGGAATAATAGAGACTCAGGAAGGTAAATTCCAGCTCGCAGAAGAACTCATCACGGATGATTTGAAGAAAGCCCAGAAATTTTATGAGAAAGCACTGGAACTGGGTCAGGAAGGCGTCATGGTAAAGAATCTGGAAGCGGTTTACCAGCCGGGCAAAAGGGTCGCCGGAGGCTGGTTAAAGGTAAAACCCATTATGGAGACTCTTGATCTGGTCATAACAGGAGCTGTCTGGGGAACAGGCAAAAGAGCAGGCTGGTTTGGTTCTTTCATGCTTTCATGCAGGGACGAAGAAGGCAATTACAAGGAATGCGGGATGCTCGGAACAGGAATAAAGGAGAAGAAAACCGAAGAGAGCGATATAACCTTCAAAGACCTCACGGAAATGATAAAAACCGACATTATATCTGAAAAAGACAATACCGTTTCTATAAAGCCCGGAGTGGTGCTTGAAGTAGCCTATGAAGAGATACAAAAATCACCAAATTACGATTCCGGATATGCTCTTCGGTTTCCCCGGTTGGTAAACACAAGATATGACAGGGATCCGGAAGAATGCGATACCGTAGAAAGGATAAAATCCTTATCTGAGCAGCAAAGAGGCAGGAATAAAGAGAAAAGGACACCTTAAACTAATAGAAAGGCTCTGTAGAGACTTTTAGAAACGTCAAAATAAGTAAAATGTCACCGAGAAGTGACAAAATTACCGAAACCTTTATAAAGCTTAGTTGCCATAAATCTATTTGTTAATATAAAGATTTGCATGATGTATAAAACCTTTTTAAAGAGGTAAAGTAAAAATTTAACAAAAAAATTTACATGATAGTAATTAAGGGGTGAAAAAATGTTGGCAAATACAGAAGTTTTGGATGCACTGAAAAGCATAGGTCTTAACCTCTATGAGAGGAAAATTTTCATAGCTTTGTTAGCAAAAGGCGTTTCAACAGCCGGAGAGCTTTCTCAGATTGCTAATGTCCCAAGGTCCCGTTCTTACGATATCCTTGAGTCACTTGCAGAGAAAGGTTTTGTGGTTGCTCAGCCTTCAAAGCCTATAAAATACGTCGCTCTTGCTCCAAAGGACGCTTTGGAGAGGACAAAGTCTAACCTGACGAGAAGGCATGAAGAAATGTTGGAAAGAATAAACAAACTCTCCGATTCTCCGGTGACAAAAGAAATGGAAATGATTTACAAGGAAGGATTTAACATGGTCCAGCCTTTCGAGATGACAGGAACCCTTAAAGGAAGACATTCAATAAACCAGCACATGCATTCTCTTTTCAAGCAGGCCAAGAAAAACATAAAAATACTGACGACCGAAGAAGGCTTGAATGAGCTTTACTCAAACCACTATAATGTTCTTAAGAGGCTCACAAAGAAAGGCATAAAGCTTCAGATAGCAGCTCCTATAGGAGATAACACACCATCAAACGCATTCTCCCAGATAGCTGATGTCAAACACGCAAAATCCGACAACAGACTTGTCGTCATTGACAACGATCATATGCTGATGTCACTGACTGACGGCAAGAAAGTCCACGCAACACAGGATGTCGTG
>CAZKOV010000084.1:0-3809 GCA_964554465.1 uncultured archaeon | reverse complement strand
AGCGATTGGGAACCTTTTGTTGCTGTACCTTTCTCGTATATATTTTTCCCGCCGTCAGAATCATAACATTCTTCATAAGGTATTCCGCAATCCTCAGGGCAATTGCATTCATTTTCCCACTGTTCACATATCTGATTACCACAATCAGAACATATAGGATAACCGCCAATAATTTCAGCACATATGCCACTGTCTATGAATTGAGAATTTGATATTGAAGTCAATCCTTCACAACACTGGATGGCAACTCCTGAATTTTCTCCGGCCTGCGCACATCCCACTTCGTGCGTATAATTCTGGCCGCATTCACCGTTATAGAAAGCCCACTGCTCACAACTGGTATTATCATTAAAAATGCACATTTCTCCTTGGAGTTTGTAACCCATTTCCTCACAATAAGTCGAGGCCGGATTCGGCAAAGCCGTGGATAAGCCACTTAAAACGAACAGGCTGAATAAAATCGACAAAACAAACATTTTTTTCATAATTCCTCCTCCAAAATTCTATACCTGATATAATTTTGGATACTAATCATATTTATAGTCAACAGAAATTTTTCGGGATAAAACATAGAACAAAATTCAGCAAACCATATAAGCGACCTTGCACATATTCTAAACATGAGTTCACTGGACAATGAAAAGACATTAAGACTGGACAAACTCAACTCGATGCATTTCCTTGAAACCTTTCCCGAGAATTGCAAGTTCGCATTCGAGCAGACCATCAAGATCCTGAAGGACAGGAAACTAAAAAAAGAATACAAAAAGTTCGTTATTTTCGGTATGGGAAGTTCGGGAATCGGTGCAAGTATCATTCAGGGATTATTCGAGGATATGGAAATAATAGTCATCAAGGATTACGATCTCCCTAAGTATATTAATGAAGAATATTTCTGCATTGCTGTAAGTTATTCAGGCAATACCGAAGAGGCGGTATCCCTCCTGAAGCAGGTGAAAGAAAGAAAGCTGGAATACATGGCTATCGCTTCGGGAGGAAAACTGGAAGAAACGGAAAAAAAACACCCGTTTTTTATCGGAGTCCCCAAAGATGCTGTCCCAAGATTTACATTGTCTTTTACATTCTTTTCGCTTTTGGGTTTTTTCCATGCGATGAAGATAGCAAACGTTGAAAAAGAAGCCAATGAAACATTCAGCATTCTTGAAGATTTCAGAAAAAAAATAGAATTTTCCAATAAAAAAAATAACCCCGCGAAAGATATCGCGGAAGACATCAAAGGCGAGATTCCGGTCATTTATGGATTCGGACCGTTCAAACCTGTTGCAAAGAGAGCGAAGGAACAGTTCAATGAGAATTCAAAGGTGCCCGCCTTCTATGAAGTGATACCCCAGGCGGATCATAATGCAATAATGGGATGGGTATCCAGGAAGCTCAACAAATATGTGGCAGCTATCGTTATAAGGGACGAAGACGCTGAGTCAGAAGAAATGAGAAAAAGACTGGATTTCACGGTCAGTATCATGAAGAAGACGGCTTCAAGCATAGTGGAACTCCGTCCCCTCGGAAAAAGCATCCTTGCAAAAGTGATTTCACTGATTTATATTCTGGATTATGTCAGCTTCTATCTTGGATTGTTAAATAATATAGATCCTTCATACATGGATGAAATAGAGGATCTGAAAAGGGTCCTGAGGGCAAAGAAATAATGAATCATTTTCTAAAGCTTTTATTTACACCGAGTCATATTTATTCACATGGACGCAAAATTGCTCAATGATGTGAAGAAGTTATGCGAGCCGCTGGTCAAGCTTGCCCCGGGGATCATGTCCGTATGGATTTTCGGCTCTGCCGTGCGACCTACTTTTACAAAAAAATCCGACATAGATGTCATGGTTCTTATTGATGATACCAAGGAGCTTGATGAGAATTTTTTTGCGGCCGTCGACAGGTCTACTCATGAAATCACGGAAGAAGGAAAAAAGAAGAAGATCAAGATTCATTTCCAGCAGCCGAAAATGCTGACTTTGTGGTGGGCACTGATAAAACATGGCGAGCCATGGACGCTGACATCAATAAAGGACATAGAAATAATATACGACGAGACGGGCTACATAAAGCTCATGAACATGCTTTTTGAGGAAGGAAAGCTTTACGGGGCAAACGAGAAGGCTGAAAAGCTGCTTGACAGGGCCGTGAAGCGTCTTGAGGAAAACAGGTTCATATACCTGAGCGACCTGTCTTATGAAATCTTACTGCTGATGCTGGATTCGGCCAGATCCATCCTTATGTATTACAATCTGTTCCCCGCTGACACCGAAACCGCGATAGAGGAAATGTATAAAATATTCGAGCAGAGAGAACTGAACCCTCAGGTCCTTGGTATTCTGGAAGAATACAGTGATCTTTATAACAAGATAAGCCAGGGCCATCTTTCCCAGTTAACAGGCAAGGATATTGACACGTGGATAGGAAAGGCGAGGGTTTTCATCTCGTTCATGGGCGAATTCATAGTGGATCTCGAGAACGAGAGAATCGAGAGAGACCTGAGAAAGGCTTATGAAAAGACGGTAAACCTCTGCGAAAAGGCTTTGAGATCGGAGATAGAAAAAATACCCTCCGCAGACAATGAAAAATTCTCCCTTTTCAAGAAACATTTCATCGATACGGGAAAGGTCAGCAAAGGTCATCTTGAGACCTTAAAGAATTTGTACGAATTCAATCACATGGATCCCGAGAAACGCAGAAAAAGCAAGGACAAGGATAAAGAGAAGTATCTCGGAATGGTTTACATAAAAAGCCTGGAACTGGCCATTGAGGATATCACCTCAAAAAACAATACGAAGGTAGGAAAATGAACGGGAAAGATCAGAAACCGCCGGTTTATGAAGGGAAGAAGGAGCCTCCGAAGATGAGCAAGAACACCAAGGCCATCAAGGAATTCACGGACATTATAATGGAAAAACACAAGGACGTGATAAAATCGATGTGGCTCTTTTCCGTGGAAGAAATATCAAAGTCAAAGGATTTCACGGTAATACTTCTGCTAAACGATCTTGAATACAAATATAATGTAAATGAAATATCGAATACCGTAAAAGAGGCGAAAAACATTGCGGACAAGAAATTCGGTATAAAACTTCATGCCGGTTATTACAAGGTGACAGAATATTTTGAAAAGATAATGGAAAACGACCTTGACGTGTTCAACGAACTGAAAAACTCGATACCGGTTTACGACCCGAGCGGTTTTTTCAGGCCGCTCAAAAAACTTCTTGAAAGGGGAGAGATATTAGGAACAAAGGAATCCCTCATGAGGCTGGGGGACGGTATAACCACGAGATTCAGGACGATACACTCACTCAAGCTGAACATCCTTGAAAACCTATTCAATGCGGTCGTGGATGCTGGCCAGGCGCTTCTCATATCGAAAAAATATCCCATTCCCCTGCAGACACAAGTTCCCGATTTCCTCGATTCCCTTGTCAAGAAAGATGACATGATAGAGAAGAGATACATAAAATACTGCAGGGACGTGATAAAGGTCTATAAAGACATAGAACATGAAGACAGGAAAGATATCAGGGGATGGGAGCTTGACATACTTTCCAAGAAAGCAGGCGATTTCGTGCAGAGGGTAAGGGAAATAATGGAAAAGGACAGTATAGTGAATTTGAATGCAGCAAGTAAACGTCAGCAGCAGGAAGGAGAGCAGCCATCATGAATTGAAGGAGTTTTTCGTTGCCGCAGCCATAATAATTATAGCCTTCGCCTTACTTTTGACGTTAGGCTACTTTGAAGGCAACACGACTTACATAGGGGTTACTCTTTTCATCTGTGTCATTTCAATA
>CAZKOV010000083.1:0-4031 GCA_964554465.1 uncultured archaeon | reverse complement strand
ATGGACTTTGACTTTGACATAGATTCCGGTTTCGGTAACTTCTCCGCTGAAGTTGAAAACATAGAGATAAAGAAAGCAGGAAAGATGGAACGTGTCTGGAAGATTGGGGAGGGCGGAAGCATTCTCTTCACCACGAAAAAAGACGGAAAGATGTTCTTCGGTGCGGGTGACGGTTATATCTATTGTGTGGATTTGAGTAGCGGGGAGATTTTGTGGACATTCAAGGCGAATGGTCAATGCTTTGCAAAACCGGAAATCATGAACGGAAAGGTTTATTCAGGTTCATTTGACAAGAGGTTCTATTGCCTTGATGAAAATACAGGATCGATGTTATGGGCATTCGAGACCGGTGACAAAATCTTTTGCTCAGCCTGCTTCTGGAAGAACTATGTTTACGTGGGCTCCAGAGATAATTTCTTCTACTGTCTTGATGCAGAAAATGGAAAGGAAATATGGAGGTTCAAAGCAGGAGATTCGATAGGAGCTATGCCTGTATCTCATAAGGACAGTGTTCTGGTCTCATCTTTTGACGGAAACATGTACAGGCTCGATGCTGCGACAGGGCAGGAAATCTGGAGGTTCAAGACCGGAGCTGAAATACATCATGGTCGTCCACCTTTAGTCCATGAAAATATAATATACTTCCCATCACACGACAACTATCTTTACGCCGTTAATTTTGAAAACGGAAAAGAAGTCTGGAGATACAAATCCGGTAAATATGCATCCCATTCAATCCCGAGGATATGGAATGATGTAATGTATTATTCAGACAGGGAGGGAAACGTAATTGCATTAACTATGGACGGAAAGGAACTATGGAAGAAAAAGGTCGGGGGCTTCGTCACCAAGATAATGGTTTATGAATCCGGCCTGTATTTCGGATCGGAGGACAATAACCTATATCATTTTGATTTCAACGGAAACGAAATCTGGCGGTTTCCGATAAGTGGCGGAAGTTATGACGAGCCGGAAATTATTGACGGGAAAATTTATTTCGGATCGATGGACTGTCATGTTTATTGTCTTGATTTGAATGGCAACGAATTATGGAGATTCACGACAAGCACAGAATCAATATCTCCAATAATTCCTGTTGATAAGGAATACGAAGCAGTCGTCAAGAAATCAGCGGAAACGATTGAGAATGAAATAGCTGAAGAGAAATATTCAGCAAAAACCGAAACATTGAATCTTTCAGATTACGGCGAGAAATCCGAATACGTTGCAAAGAGTGAATACGTCCAGAAATCAGAATATACGACCGAATTCGTGATATTTGAAGGTTCTGTCAATTTAGGCGCTCCCATACCTCTTCTTTCCATTAAATATCAGTCCAGTCTAATATAATTATATGAAGAAACGCCGCTTCAGGAAAGGCCAGACCGCGGTTTTTGAAGAGGTAATGCTGTTCGGAATAGGAGTTGCAATATTCATCGCTTCATTTTTCATATTCAACTATTATCAGGAAACATCGCTTGATATCACGGCAAAAGATCACATGACGGAAATTCTAGATTATGTTGCATCGGAACTGATAGACATATCACGAATGGAGGGCAATGTCAGCCTGACGCTTCAGATACCGGAAAAAATAAATGACAGGTATTATTACACGATAAAACTCAATGAAAGCGGTGTATTTTTGCGGTTGGTTCCGGACGGCCCGGAAATATCTTCAAACCTGTATGGAATTCAGAACAGCTGGAGCATAGTGCTCAGGGAAAATACGGTTGCGAGCGTTTCCAGAAAATTAATGATGTACAAAAGAGGCAACGAGGTGGGAATCAACACCATTAACATATAATGTACAAGGAAAGGCAGGCGAGATACGTCGGCATGAAACATAAATAGCAATTAATTGTCATATTATATTAACTATAAAAATAATTATAGGTCGTTGGGGATTAAACATGATTCGTCTTCCGAAAATTAAAAAGAAAGGAAAAGTGCCTGATAGCCAAAAAACGCAGATCCAAAACACAAGACCCATTATCAGAAGATTATTATATGCTTTAAAGATGAGAAAAGGAAAAGAAGAAGAAAACCAGTTCATCAGAGGCGGAAACATAATCCTTAATAATCCAAAAATAGAGGGCGGAAAACTTGCAATGGAAACAACAGTAAAAGAAAAGGGAGAAGAAGAAAAGTTCATAAAGGAAATCGAGATTAAAAGGGGCATAGACTTAAACATGGTGGGAAAAGGCGGTCCTCTTTCTCTTATACCGGACGAAGAATTTATCCATGAGATGGTGGATTTCAAGACATCGTATCCGCTGGTACCACTAATGCCTAAGGCAGATGAAAAGGTCTACGCTTATGCGAGAATAGAATGGAATCCAAAAGAAAAAACACTAAATTATAACGTTATAGAACCTCCGATATCCTCACTTGATAAAAAGATAATTGAAGATACCAAGAAACAACTCGAGGAGAGACTGGATGTCAATTTTGTGAAGATTGGTGAAGTGAAGGCTAAAAACCTCCTAAAATCCGAAATCAGAAAAATATTATCAGAAACCCAGAACATGCCTGTGGGAAAGATAGACGTTCTTGAATATTATATCGAAAGGGATGTAATTGGTCACGGAAAGATAGAATCAATGATGCAGGATCCTGCAATAGAAGACATATCGTGTGATGGTGTGAGTGTTCCTATTTATGTTTATCACAGAGATCCTAAACTGAACTCCCTTAAAACCAACATAGAATTTGAAGACAGGGATGAACTTGACATGTTCGTCATGAAACTTGCCCAGAAATGCGGTCGTTCTATATCGGTTTCGGAGCCGCTTGTAAACGGCGGGTTACCAGACGGGTCCAGGGTCCAGGCCACCCTCGGAACAGATATAGCAAGGAAAGGCTCAAATTTCACGATAAGAAAATTCACTACAATGCCTCTTACACCAATCCATATGATTGAAAAGGGGACGCTGGATTCAAAGATGCTCGCATATCTTTG
Source organism: uncultured archaeon (assembly GCA_964554465.1). Lineage (GTDB taxonomy): Archaea > Aenigmatarchaeota > Aenigmatarchaeia > QMZP01 > QMZT01 > JAADIF01. The sequence continues at coordinate 1,069 of CAZKOV010000083.1, read as the reverse complement.
GTTGGCAATTGAAAACAGGAAATCTCTCCTCATTTCCGGAGGAACGGCAACAGGAAAGACCTCACTTCTCAATGCACTTTCACTATTCCTGAAAGCGTCTCTTAAAGTAGTTTCTATCGAGGATACGCCCGAACTGAGACTTTCACACCCGCACTGGGTTCCGGAGGTCGCGAGGACACCTCTTTCTGAAGAAGGCGTGAAAATCGGGGAGGTCAGCCTTTTCGACCTTCTTAAGGAATCCTTGAGGCAAAGACCCGATTATATAATAGTGGGTGAAGTGAGGGGAAAGGAAGCCTATGTATTGTTCCAGCAGATAGCAACAGGACACGCGGGCCTTGCGACGATACATGCCGCGTCAATGCCTCAGCTCATCGACAGGCTTATTACCCCGCCCATATCGCTTCCACCGACACTCATAGAAAATATAGATATAATAGTTTTTCTGACACAAGTGAAGATTGGAAACAGTTACACGAGAAGAGCAAACGAAATTCTTGAAATCACAGGAGTTGAAAACGAAAGACCTGTATCCAATACAGTGTTTAAATGGAAATCCCTAAAAGACGGCTTTGAGAATATAAACAAATCAAAAGTGATGAACGATATAGCCGAAATGACAGGAATGAATGAAAAGCAAATTCTTGATGAAATCGGAAGAAGGAAAGCCGTGCTTGAATGGATGTATGAAAAGAAGATATATGATTATAAGATGTTCACGGATATGATAAGCCAGTATTATTCCGCTCCCGAAAAAATACTCAATGCAATTGATCAGGGTCTGTGAGGTTCTTTCTATGGGTGAGAAATTTTATACGAAACTTTTTGGAAAAATAATAGAACCCTATCTTGATTATTTCGAGTCTCTTAAGATCCAGATGAAGAGAGCCAGGATGGATTACCAAATAAAGGATTTTATTTCCATCCTTCTTTTGATATCTTTTATAACATTCGCAGTAATCATGATAATATCTTCTTTTTTCTTAACAATAATTACAGCATATAGTCTGTACGCATATACTTTTTCAATAATACTTTCCATATTTTCTGCGATAGGCGTGTTTTTTGTAGG
>CAZKOV010000082.1:0-4042 GCA_964554465.1 uncultured archaeon | reverse complement strand
CTGATCATGTATCCTGTCTATCGTTTCTTCAGCTGAAAGGTTCTTGGGGATAAACTCATTTAGTCCCAACCCTATTATATGGCCGTCAGCTGATGAAACTTCTATCCCTGGGATGACCAGAATATCATGTTTTTTGCCCGCTTTGAGGGCTTCCGGCCACGCTTTTATGCTGTCATGATCTGTTATACAGATTGCACCAAGGCCTATTTCCTTTGCCTTTGCAACCATCTCGGCGGGAGTATTGATTCCTTCCCATTTTATCTTCTTCTGCGTCGAATATATCGTGTGAGAGTGCGTCTCTATGAGCATAGATACACCATCAGAGGTAAAACATATAAAATCCTATATTTACTATTTATATACTGTTTAGGATAGGATATATTAGTTTATCGGTCGATTTTATGCCTCATTCAAGACCCCCTTATCATGTAGCAATAATACCTGATGGCAACAGGCGTTTTGCGAAGCGTCTCATGCTGCAGCCATGGAAAGGCCATGAATGGGGGACTGAAAAGCTTAAAAATGTCCTCGAATGGTGCAGGGGCACCGGTATTAAAATGGTCACTTTCTACTCGCTTTCCCTTGAAAACATAGAGAAGAGGCCCAAGAACGAGATAAATTTCCTTTACGACATATCAAGGAAAGAAATGAGGGATGTTATTGAAAACGATAATAATTTCATACACAAATACTGTGCAAAGATAAAATGCTTCGGAAACCTTGATGTTCTTCCTGTGGATATCCAGAAATTAATAAAACAGGTAGAGGAGAAGACAAAAAATTATAACAATTATTATCTCAATCTGGCAATAGCATATGGCGGAAAACAGGAAGTCGTGGATGCTGTCCAAAAAATTGCTGAGAAGATATCAAGAGGGGACATAGAAGCCAGCGACATAGATGAAGCTCATATAATTAATAACCTCCATACAACCGGCTTCCCTGATCCCGACATGATAATAAGGACAGGCGGTGAGAAAAGGTTGTCGAATTTCCTCCCGTTACAGTCTGCTTATTCTGAATTATTTTTCATAGACACTTTATGGCCTGAGATGACAGAAGACGAGTTCAAAAATGCTGTAAAGGAATATTCAGAAAGAAAGAGAAGGTTTGGTGCTTGAATTTTAGTTTTTTAATAAACGCTGCAAATTGAGGATTTTCTGATTTTTTTTAAATAATGTTCTCTCTCTTATTTTCATGAATTTATTTCCTCCGTTTTTCTTTTCTGTTCTTAAAACAACGTAACGTTTAGCTGGATTATTACTACAAACGACTTCTACTGTTTGCCCTTTGATTGTTTTCGGTTCTATGGGTATTCCTAGAAAATGTCTTTTGTATGTTATCATTATCTGTTTAGAAAGAATATCCTTTGCCGTATATTTTCCATGCCTAGGTATATCCAAAAGATGATCTTTATTTTCAGGAATCTTTGTTTTATAGACTCCGGTAATATTTGTCCAATTAGGTTTATCATCATATCTGAATATAAGACCATCTGGGCTGTTGTTTTTACTGACTTTCTTTCCAAACAAAAGGGCTCCACCAACATTTTCGTTTATATAAGTATAGTCGAAATAAGCTCTCGGATCCCTAAAACCGTATAGATAAATAGTTCTCCCACCACTATCTGAAAACCTCATAAAAACAGGATTCACTGGATTGCTATCATAAAGGAAATTTTTCTGTTTGTCGGTTATAGACATAAAATCACATTAATTATTCATGAATAAAAAATTTTCTTAAAATAATATATATAAAAGGATATTGAGCCAGTATATCTTTATTTGCTTATCCAATCTATTCTAAATGAACCACATTAGAAAATACTCTTCTTTTCTCTCCCTCTTCCGTCTTCTTGTATCTCAACATTGCAGGCTGGAGCTTTATCTGTGCTTCCACCTTGCCCTTTACGTTGTAGGAAAGGATCCTTTCATCCATTCTCTTCATGGTCCCTATTCTCCAAAGAAGTTCAGTTTTTTCCTTCTCCTTCCTTATGACCGGGGCAATCCCCTCGAACTTGCCTTCTATATGCACGAGCGGTGAAATTATATCCTTGATCAATACACTTTTTAACGGGGCAAAGAAGGATCCTTTGACCTCAAGAATTACCAGATACCTGTCACTTCCCTTCTTTATGAATCTTTTCGTTATGGTCGGTTTTGACAATTTTATATAGACTATGCTTATTGCCACCAGTATAACAATTATGCCAATTATTATTTTCAGCACGGAAAACCAGTAATTGATCGTATAAGAGATTATCATCTTGTCCTTGGGCCTAAGATTGTTTAATACCCACATGCTTTCAACATTGCCGTCCACGATATCCTGACTTGCCGGCTCCGTTTCCCATGTCACATATTCGGTAGCGGGTGTTATTTCAGTGAGGATATATTCCTCTTCCACGACATTTCCTAGATTCTCCACATAGATTATCACGGTCTCGTAAAGGAAACCCGGAGTTATCTCCCTCGATTCCCTTACATCCCTCAATTCCCGTATTATGACATCAGTACTTGAACTTATCACGAATTCCCTTATCACGCTTTCAACCGTATATCTTCCGGCAAGAAGATCCTCTGTGGGGAAATCATGAACTATCGTATGGGTACCCTTGCCTTTCGCTGTTTCTGAATATGTTGAAAGTATCCTGCCTCCGGAATCTTTAAGATAGATATCAACCGTTATATCGCTGTCTTCGGGATTCGTGACAACAGTGCTGGAAGAAATGGCATTGCGGGATGCGCTGGCATCAACATTTTCTATTGATGTGACTTTCTCTTCTTCGCCGATTTTCGATTTTTTCGGGCCTATCGCCCTGATTTCAATATCCACTGTATTATGCACTTCAGGTCTTGAAACGGACTGTATCGTAAGAGAGTAATAATGCGTACCATTGTCCTGAGGATATACCACCAATCCTATTTTCTTCTGAGACAAAGGTGGTATGAAAAAGAAATATTTATCCAGAGTTACCCAACCCAAATTATCGCCGTTTATGAGGGCGACGTAATCCATCATTATGTTCAGATTGTTCTTAACTGTGAAATCGAAGTTTGTGGATTTCCCAAAATCCATGGTCTTCGTTGTTCCCCCGCTTATTTCTATACTTACCGCAAAGGCGGAGCTAAAGCAAAGCGATAAAGTTAATAAAAAAACTGAGATCAAAATAATTCTCGATTTCATTGAAATTATCTCCTCCCCCATTATATGTTAATTGTTGTATCTTCATTCCTTGGTTTTTTGATTTATAAGTTTTCATAATTATTATCTAAAAGAAACGGGGTCGTAGTGTAGTTTGGTCTAACATCCGAGCTTCGGGAGTTCGAGATCGTGGGTTCAAATATCGGGAACAGTTGCCTTCGGCAACACGGAACAAAAATTCAAATGTGTTGTTTAATCGATTGAAGTTCCCACCGACCCCATTTTATCGTTTTTCAAGCTCTTCTATAGTCTTCTTTATCCCTGTCTTAAAATCATACTTTGGGTTATATCCAAGAACTTTTCTCGCTTTAGAAATATCAACAATTCTGTTTCTGACTAATCGTTTGATGCTTGAGGACCTTGAAGTTGTCCCCGCTTTTCCTCTTAATTCCGTTAATTTTGAAAGGAAAACCGCTAAAAACACGGGAATCTTTTTTTTCGGGAACGGGACTCTCAGAGCTTCTGTAATTTCCTTATAGATTTCCCTGTAGGTTTTCGGGTCGGCGTCGGCTATATTGAATACCTGATTTTTCGCTTCAGGTTTCAAAGCAAGGACTAGCGCATCTATCACATCGTCTATATAGACGAGATGCCAGAAGTTCTTTCCCGATCCGATCATCGGGAATCCTTTCCCGGCCATTTTTATGATATCAGCCCATATGTTGTTGGGGCCGTATATTATCGTCGTTCTCAATATCGTGTACGGGATTCCTGATTCCTTGACTATCTTTTCCTGATTCATCTTGCTTTTTTCATATTTTGTTTCCGGTCTGTAAGGTGATTCTTCTGTGAGCGGGAAGTTCGCTTCACCGAGAATTCCTATAGAGCTCACGAGAAT
>CAZKOV010000081.1:0-4053 GCA_964554465.1 uncultured archaeon | reverse complement strand
GCTTCCATAAGTAGTTGCAAGTGCATCTCCGTCTCCTAAGCTTCTTATCTTATCAGCAGAAACATAATGAACTCTCATCTTTTCAGAGTTCTGATAGAAATCATGAGTTGGTATAGTAGAATCATATGTAGAGCCAGTTCCGAAAAGTTCTGAAAGAACCTGATATCTAGTTTCATTAATCTTCTCTCCAATCTTCGCTTTTCCATACTGAATAGTTGCTTCAAACATGACCCCACCTGTTACTACTATATAATTATTAATTTAAGTATATATAAAGTTATCGATTGTCCTCTTGTTATCGATTTTTCTGTCTAAATAGGTTATTAAATTAATAAGTAGTTTTCACTTAATAGTTGTATTTTTGCTTTATAAGCATTTCTATACTTCACTATCAATGTTTTTATTCGGAATTCACCCTATATCTAATATGCGGGGACAGATGTTCATTATTACTATGGTTTTCATGCTCGGCTTCCTGGCAGTGATACAGCAATCCCTTCTCATGTACTCCGTTTTTGACCTTTCGGCTCCTGCAAGAAACAGCCAGTATAGCCTCTTATTGAACATCGAAAATGTGCTAAATGATACCGTCCTGTCATCCACGGAATGCGGAAATGCCAAAAACGACCTCGAGAACAATTTCTATGAAGTCCTTGATTATATACGGACAAATTCCATAAGAGAAGGCGTGATTATCAATATGGACAGCAACAGGATTGATTGCGGGGCGTGGGGCACCGAAAACCCTGTTATCGTTATATCGCCTGTAAGGATAATGAGCGGAAGCCACATGACGGAGAAGAGTCTTTATTTCATGAAATAATATTGAATAAAAACAGTATCCTATCTGTTGTCTTTTAATTCAGCCTTTCTGGCAAGGCGATTTTCTTCTTTCTTCGCTTTCTTGACCTCGTTTGTTATATAACCTGCAACGAGGTTCAGCGTCTTTTTGGACTTTATTTCTCTTGCCTCTTTTATCGCTGCCTTGTTTTTCGTAAAGTCGAGATTATATTTCCCTTTGTTCTCCGCAATAAGCTCGTTCCCAAGCTTTTTGACAGGGGTGCTCTTTATTCTTCCCATAAATAATCATCCTTCAACCGTGATCTCCTTCCCGAGGGCGGTTCCGGGGAGGCCTTTCTCCATTATTGCCTTTACAGCACCGCTGTTTCCGTGTATCTTCGTAATCTGGCCTGCAATCTTCTTTCCCGCAGGCGACGTCCATACTACCCTTTTTCCTAATGTCTTTGATGCGGCATCTTTGGAAGCGACTCCCTCAAGTTCTACGACTAAATGGTTCCCTTTCTTGGAGGTCTTTCCCCCGCAAAAGTTTACGACTACCGCTTTCATATCAAAACCTATTCTATCTATATAGGGGCTTACTTTTAAAAGGTTTCTGTAAAAGATGTCACGGGACCTCTCATACGGGGAAAAGCAGGCCTGCGATATCGAACTGCGCGGCAAGTACATAGAGAGTATATCCCATAACTGTCAGTATTATGGAATGCTTTGCGCCAGCGACGACGGAGCCCTCTGCCATCTTACCGGTGGCTAGTCCTGCGAAGATGCCCTCTATAAGAATGAAATTCAGGAAGGCTGATGAATATATGTTGCTTTGTACCTGCCGGTCGGCTTCCGTGGTCTGCTGGAGACCCGTGAGGTCATCCATCCCCGGCACATTAACATTCAAGGCCGGTATAAGGAAGGTCTGGAGTACGATCAGTATGAAGACAAAGACAAAATAAATAAGATATAAGGTCATTATCTGTGACTGGATAGAAGCCGATCGCTCCTTTTTTATCTTGTTTATCTCTATAAGCGACTGGCTTATAGCCTTCAGTGTATCTGCAATCTTCCCTCCCACGCCATAGGTCTCTATAATCGTGTTCACAGATCTCGTGATGTTGGTATTTTTGAGCTTATTCGCGAATATTTTCAATGCGTCCTGGAAGGGGACCCCCCACTCGACCTTTGCCGCCATCTCCTTAACGTAAGGACTAAGGTACCTGTAATTCTTGTCTGCGATACTTGCAAGCCCTATAGGCAGGGTCATACCGGCGTTTATCGCCTCTGTAAGGTCCGCCATGAATATTATGTACTGGTCTTCCATTTCCCTGTGTCTCAGGTAATGCGAATAAAATATCAGGAAGGGCGGAATTATTGCTATGAGAGCGCCGGCAATATTAACAAAAGTGTCAAACGGCGCTATGAAGGGTGAAATATAGAGTATATTAATAAGAATAATAATTGTCCCTATTGCGACGAAACTCAATTCCGTTACAAATTCTCTTCTTATCATATTTACACGTTGGGATACGTTATATGAATGAATGTGATGAACGCTATGTTCAGCAGGGGAAGCATGAGCCACGTGGTTATGAACATCAGCTCGCTTATGCTCATCCCCATTATCTCTCCACCTATTATGCTCATGGTGGCTAGAAGCGATATCATCATGAGAGGGGCTGCGACCAGAAGCACCGTATAAATGTCAGCGTAGGTTGAAAGCGTCTTGACGTATTTTTCCCTCTTTATCTTATAGTCGAACAGCGCCTTTTCGGACATCGAATTAAGGTATGTTACAAGGTCTCCTCCGCTCTGGACCGTGGAAACTATACCACCCAGAAGGGACTTGAAATCGGCTGAAGGTGTTTTCTCCTCAACATCCCTTATTGCATCAATATAATTCATTCCGAATGTCTTGATATTTCTCATGATAAACCTCGCATCGGTCGAGACCTCACCGTATTCCTTGAAGTTTGCGATGAGCCCGAACATGAAATCTATCGGGATTCCTGCCGAAGCGACGGCCGACATGTGTATTACGGCAAAAGGCAGGTTGTTGTCTATGGATTTCCTTCTTCCGTCTTCTTTCTGGATAGGGTAAATATAGAAGAGCAGAAGCGTTGTAGATGTCATGAGGACTGACATAGATATAAGGAGCACGGTGAAATAAAGCGGTTCTATCACGAATATCCTGCTGAGAGTCCACACACCTATGATAGTCGCTATCAAAGCTATCAAAGCCGTCATGCATGACATCGATATCCATGCCTTGACTAGTATTCCCATGTTCGAGTTTCTCATATGCTCTGAAAGATGGTCGAATGTCTCCTTGTTCTTCTCATAGATCCATCCGAAAAATAATACCGAAGCACGCTTGTATTTGGACATGAAGACATTGGTCATGATAAATAATTGAAAATTGGCGAATATATAATTAGAATAAGGAGCCTCCTTTTAAAAACTCATATACAAATAAATTACTGCAGAGGCTGGATCGGGGGGTCAGGCGTCCCCTGTTACTGCAAACCGTCTTCATGGCAGGATTGAGACCCTTGGGCGGCAGCCATCTTATATGAAGGTCCGCTGATTTGACGTTGAGGCCCTGTCCTGCTGGATCGTTATCATGGTGAATCGGGTCAGGCCCTGACCGGAGCAGCCCTAAGCTGTGGCCTCGGTGCTGGCAGGGTTGCAGGGAAGAGAAGAATCAGCGATCAGCCGACATGTATGATTCTGTCCACCAAGGGATGTCTCTGCACTTCATATTTAAGGGTCAAATAATGAACAAGAAAATAATTCTTGCCGTGGTTTTTCTTATTATTGGATTTTTCCTAGGCTTCATGGCCAATTCAAAAATCACAATGGATTACGAAGAAATTGAGCATCCGAATTCCATATATTTTAATGCTGATAGTGTAAAAACAGCTTCCATAATGGTTCCTGCGGTGGACGAGAACAAGAGCGGGTTAACAACCGTTCTGGAGGTCGAAATAGTCCCCGGAAAAGGCCGAATTTTGGCTAATATTGATAAGATGCTGTACGAGCCTGATACACAGAATTCGATAAGAATAGCCAGTGATATTGCCTCAGAATGGACAGGAACCGACCTTTCCCAATACGATATAATCTATACAATTCAGACAGACGCAACGGCTATAGAGGGTCCTTCGGCGGGTGCTGCTGTCGCGGTGGCTACAATAGCTGCTCTTTCCGGCAGACAGATAAAAGAAGGAGTCCTTATAACGGGTGCTGTAAACCACGACGGGACCATAG
>CAZKOV010000080.1:0-4094 GCA_964554465.1 uncultured archaeon | reverse complement strand
GTTGGCGCAATCCTTTCTCTTCCGCCATAATCACATGCAATAAGAACCATATCGTTCTCTGCTGCTTTTCTTGCAAAGGTTCCAGGCATAAGGTATGAATGCATATTACTTATTCCAAGCATTCCAATACCGGACTTCTTTGCTTTATCAATAAGTTTTGAAAGATAATCTCTCAATACTATCTGTCCAAGATTGTTTCCACCATCAAGATAAATCGAAGACTCGGTTTCTTTGAGGATCTTGGGTTCGGTTCTTTCACCGACAAGCTTTGCTCCGAATTTAACGAAGGCGGAAAAACCATGGCATTTTCTCCCGCGAAGCTCCCCGTCAAGGTATTCCTCAAAAATAGTTTCAGCGTCCTCTTGAGAAAGCCCTTTTGATAATAAGACTTTCATGCACAAATCGCTAATTTCTTCTATAGTGATTTTCATAAACAAAAATTAGTGTGAGGATTTAAGTTTGTTCATCGTTTTTGAGAAGTTTCAGAAAAGTTATCAGCCCAATCAGCAATTTTGTTATAAGCACCAGACGATATTAAAGATGAAAATCGGATGGAAAGACCATATCTTTCCTGTAAGTATGTGCTCATTGATCGTTTATATGTTTTATGAAAGCTTTGATCAATTGTCTGTCTGGGTGGTCTAATTATGTTCGGATCATCAGTAATTGCACCATTAAAGCACTTTACTTGTTCTAATAAAGTATCTAATTCTCCTCTATAAAGAGGCATCGTATCAACAGTAATAGGCTTATCTAATTTCATAACATTTGATATTTCCGCTAAAATTTGTTGTCTAGAAAACATATGATAAATAAGAAGACACAATTTAAATTTTCATCTCTCTATATGAAGTTCCACGACATCCTCGTCCCGAAGAATCTGCTCAAAACCGACTTCCTGACCCGGGAAACGAGCTGATTTTCCCCATATCTTGGCGAATTTGAACTTCCTTGCCCATTCCTTATGGATTTTCTCACAGACGTCCTTTACAGTGACGCCTTCCTTCATTATGAGCGGCTCCTTCCTGTCAGGTTCTTTCCCAAGCCTTTTCATGTAGATCCGAACCAGTCCGAGAGACTTCCACACAGCTTCCCTGACACCCTCTATATTCTCATTGTTTTTGGCAGATACGAGAAGAGCATCTTTGTGCCTCTTTCTAAGGATCGAAAGTTCTTCCTGATCGAGGAGGTCAGTCTTGTTTATGGCGTAAAGACTTCTGACATATATTTTGTTATCCTGGATTGCGTCAATAAGCCTGTCTATATCAACATTCTCCCTTATGACAACCTCCGCATTAAGGACTTTGAGTTCCATGAGTATGGATTTTATCATCTCTACCGGAAGGCTTCCCTTCTTGTTGACGGTCTGAATCTGGAGGCCTCCGTCTATCTTATTGTGTATCATGACGTCAGGCGGTTTCTGATTTAACCGGAACCCTGCATCGTAAAGCTCCTTCTCTATGATTCTTATCTGATAATCCGCTTTTTTGGCGTCAAGAACGAAAATAACTAAATCAGCATTCCTCACGACGGCCAGAATCTCCTTTCCGCGCCCTTTTCCGGAAGCAACGCCCTCAATGACTCCCGGGACATCCAGAACCTGTATTTTGGCTCCTTTATACTCCAGAACCCCCGGAATCACATCAAGTGTCGTAAAATCGTAGCTTCCGACACGCGATTCGGCATTCGTGAGGACATTCAGAAGGCTCGATTTTCCAACAGAAGGGAATCCTATGAGGAGGACAGTGGCATCCCCAGATTTCCTGAGCCCATAACCATATCCTCTGGAACCTCCCGATTTTGCCTTTTTCTCCTTCTCCCTGAGCATTGCCAGTTTGGCCTTGAGCTTGCCTATATGGAACTGGGTATGTTTGTTGTACTTTGTCTTTCTGAGCTCTTCCTCAATCTCTTCAATCTCTGTTTTCGGCTCTTCTTTGGGCATATTATTCAATATATTAAAGAAAATAAAAAAGAAGAGATGTTTTATTCGTAATATTCGGTTCCCAGATGTGTTATCAACTCCTCCCCCATCAGGTGTCTCAGCATGTTCTTCAGTTTCATTTGCTGTATGAAAAGGTCATGTTCGGGGTAGACAGTTGGTGCGTGCATCGGGGCCTTGAAATAGAACGATAGCCATTCCTGAATGCCTTTCAGGCCTGCTCTCTGGGCGAGGTCCATGAATAAGGCAAGATCGAGAACTATGGGAGCGGCCAGTATGCTGTCCTTGCATAGGAAATTGACCTTGATCTGCATCGGGTAGCCAAGCCATCCGAATATGTCTATGTGGTCCCAACCTTCCTTGTCATCGCCTTTTGGGGGATAATAGTTTATCCTGACTTTGTGGTATGCATCCTTGTAGAGGTCAGGATATTTATCCGGCTGGAATATATAATCAAGAGCCGATTTCTTTGTTATTTCCTTGCTCCTGAAGGATCCTGCATCGTCAAGTACGAGCCCGTCCCTGTTTCCAAGGATGTTCGTTGAGAACCATCCTTTTACACCGATCATTCTCGCCTTGATTCCGGGAGCAATTATAGTCTTCATCAGAGTCTGGCCGGTCTTGAAATCCTTTCCTGAAATCGGTACGTTTTCCTTCTTGGCAAGTTCAACAAGAGCCGGTATGTCAACCGCCATATGGGGCGCCCCGTGAGCAAAAGGCACGCCTTCCTTTATGCATGCATATGCATATATCATGGAAGGTGAAATATCAGGATCGTTTCCCTTGAGACCTTTCTCAAACGCATCAAGCCCGTCATAGACGGGCCTGTCTTCCATGTAGACCTCTGTGCTGCCGCACCACACGCACACGATCCTGTTCAGATCCTTATCTTCCTTGAATTTCCTTATGTCTTCTCTCACCTGTTCTGCGAGTTCCATCTTCGTATGCGCCTTCTTTATGTTCGGGCCTTCTATGTTCTTGACAAATTTCTGATCGAATATCGCTTTCATGGGCTTTATCTTCTGCATGAAACCCTTGACCTCTTCGAGATCCTTTTCGGACAGGACGCCTGCCTTTTTTGCTGCCTGATAGGCGTCATCTTCAAATATGTCCCAAGCTGCGAATTCTATGTCTTTTAAATCCGCCAACGGAACGAAGTCCTTTATCATCGGGGTTCTGTTTTCATCCCGTCTCCCGAGCCTTATCGTCTGCATCTGGGTGAGACTCCCGTAGGGTTTTGAAAGTCCTTTCCTTACCCTTTCGACACCTGCAATGAAAGTGGTACTCACAGCCCCCAGTCCTATAAGTAAAATACCCAGTTTTCCTTCCGCGGGTCTTATTTCATTCACCATCAAACCAACCTCCACTATTTTATATTATAAAATAGTCTTGAAACTATATATATTTTATGACGTAAAATAGTCATTATGAAGCCTCCTTCCGAGAGATTTGAAAAAAGCATGACGGTTGATAACCTTTGGATATATGTCCTCCGCCTCCTGAAAAGAGGAAATATGTATCCGTACGAAATGCGTGAGAAAATAAAAGAGGAATTCGGGTTTTTGCCAGGCAACATGACGGCGTATATAGTTCTCAATAAGCTTAAAATGGGAGGGTTTGTAAAGATTTTAAAGAAAGGGAAAGCCAAAGGCCCGGAAAGGACGTATTATACTATAACTCCCAAAGGTGAAAAGGAACTTGAAAAAGCGAAGAAGTTCCATAAAAAATTCATGAATAAAATCATGAGGAATTTCTGAAATTAAAGACTTATATTTTCATCAATCATATTTATTTACTTAATTACTGAGGTGCCCAGATGACAGAAAAGAAATCCGACGCTGTTTCAAAAAAGAGACACAAAAAATCCAAAAAAGATGAATTGGGAGAATATAAAAAAATGCTTGAAGAAAAGGAAGAACTTTTGAAACGTGTTCAGGCCGATTTTGATAATTACAGAAAATTCATTGAACGGGAGAAACAGAATATAGCGATTTCTGCAGGTTCCGGGATTGTGAAAGATCTGCTTAGTGTTGTTGATGATCTCGAGGCGGCTGTAAAGAATGAGAAGAACGAAGAAACAAGAAAGGGTATAGAAGGTATACTGAAGAAGTTGTCCGATACTCTCAAAGGACATGGTCTCTGGCATATTGTCGCC
>CAZKOV010000079.1:0-4105 GCA_964554465.1 uncultured archaeon | reverse complement strand
AAAAATTCTCGGGACAGAAAAGGCGGGTCATGCGGGCACTCTGGACCCGAACGTTACGGGGCTTCTTCTCATAGCTTTGGGTGAAGCAAGAAAATGCATGCCTCTTCTGAATGGCATGAACAAGGAATATGAAGGCGAGATGCTTTTCCATGGCGACATAACCGACAAAAGGGTCAAAGAGCTTGCTAGGGAATTCACCGGAAAGATAAAGCAGATTCCGCCTGTAAAGTCGGCGGTTGCGAGAAAGGAAAGGGAAAGGACCGTCCATTCATTCAAAATTCTTGAAACTAATGGCAGGCTGGTTTCTTTCAGGATTCTCTGTGAAGCAGGGACCTACATAAGGAAGATATGCCATGACATGGGCGAGAAGGCCGGAACAGGTGCACACATGACATGGCTGAGAAGGACCGGCGTCGGACCTTTCGGCGTTGATGAAGCCGTCACATTGGAGAGGCTGGAGAAAGAACCTGATACACATCTTTTGGCAATAGAGGACGTCCTTCAGAAAACCGGGATAAAAAAAGTTTCAATAAAAAAGGAATACGAAAAAGATGTCAGAAATGGAAAACCGGTAATCATGGAATATATCAAAGACTTTGATACACAGATTAAAAAAGATGAGAGTGTCTTTTTCGTCATTGAAGTAAGCATCATTGGAATCGGCGCGTCTCTGATCAATTTTTCAGATTTTGAGAAATCGAAATCGAAGGTTGCAAGTATAGATCGTGTAATATTGTAATAAATATATTACATTCAATTATGCAGCATTTATGAAAGCGAAACCCGCCGAATTCAGGGAAGGATATTTTCAAACCGGAAGAAAAAAATCTAATTCTTATTCAGTTCCTATTATTGAATACGGACTTCCGTTAGCTGAAGTAAAAAAGGGTGAAAAAGAAATTGTTGTAATGCCTGGTATAGGCAATAATCCCCGAAGCCTTGAAGAAGGACCATTCCGTATTTTGAATCTGGTCGCCCTTGGAGCCGGCATAAACAGAATCGTTTATTTGATTCCTCCGGCTCATCTGAATCATCCTGTCCGTTATTATGATCCTAGGATACAGGCAGATGAAATTGAGGCCTATGCATACTCAAATCCGAAAAAACTGAGAAGGTTTATGTTAGCCCTCAGCATGAGCGGACCGGCACTTGCAATGGCATCCGGGCAGATAAAAGATTATGTCCCTGCCATTGGATTTGGTTATACGGGAGGTAACCTGAGATCGGGAACTTTGGGATTGATAACCACCAAAGTTATAATTGGAAAAGGAAAGAAAACTTTTCAGAAACTAATAAAAGCTGAGATTAATGGACCAGAAAAAAAATCAATTCACTTTAAAAGAAAACCCGTACCTGAACTTCAATATAAAGCGTTTCATCTGGAAGGGGGAAACCTTGAGAAGACATGGAATTGTGTAATGTCAATGACCAATCCCTTCGATGGAAAACATCCTGATTTATCGGGTTATCCGGTTCTTTTTATTCTGGGCAGAAAGGACAGGATAATGTCATATGGAAACGGAACAAGACTAGCAGCCGGATTCAAAGAACATGGAGCTGATGTTAAATTAATAACATTCAAGGATGGCCACAAGTTACCGAATAATGAACATGATTTTGCTTCAAAAGTTGTTGAATTTGCAAGAGATAAATGTTAGAAGCCGCTACTCAATTTTGTCAGCTTCTTGCTCTTGTTCTTCCCGACGAGAACCATGTCCTCTATCCTGCACCCGCCGAATCCTCTGATGTAAGCACCCGGTTCTACTGTTATGACCATTCCCTTCCTAAGGATATCTTCAAGTTCTTCATGGACGTTGAGTCCTATCCCGTGTCCCCACCTATGGAGGATTTTATATCCATTCCTGTTCATTTCCCTTTCATAAAGTTCCGTGACATTCTTTACGGGCACGCCGTCATGAATATTATCTATCAGTATTTCCTGTATGCCGGAAACGTTTTCGCGGAGCTCTTTTTCCCTCTTCCTAGGTTTTATGCAGAAAGTCCTTGACATATCGGAACAGTAATTCCTCGAGACGACGCCCATGTCCACGACGACCAGATCTTTGGGACGGATTATCTCATTGCTTGGAATATAATGTATGAAGGCGGAATTTTTCCCCGACGCTACGATATTATCAAATGATTTCCGGACACTGTTTCTTAAAATCTCTATTTCTATCAGATGAGAAAGCGCGTTTTCCTTTTCGCCTTCCATGTAACTTTTCACGGTTGACATGACGTTCTCCGTGATTCCCGATGCTTTCCTTATGTTTTTCAATTCCTCTTCACCTTTTATGGACCGCTGGGACCTGATGAGATCGGAACACGGATCCAGTCTGGCTTTCTTCAGGTAGGAGGAAAGTTTTCTGAAAACAGAAACAATAAGGTCGTTTTCATCATACCCTACAATCTCAGAACCATCCAGAAACTTTTCCATGACGGATAATTTATCTACGAACTCGACATGCGCGGTCTTTATCCCTTCCGCATGATTTGACAGGGATGAAAGGAACAACGTCGGCGTCTCTTCAGGTTTCCTGAAGACAAGGAATGCAAAATCGCCTTCGAGATTCATGAATCCTGTATGATAATAAATATCCTTCCTGTCCGAAACGATGAGCGAGCTGATGTTTTTTTCCTTCATTTTTTCATGAAGCCTTGACTGCCTGCGGAAAAAATCTGTTGCCATGATATCCTTTTAGTGTGGATAAATAAATAGAAAAACAAAATATAATATGTCTATGGAAACCATAAAGCTGGCGGAAGCGTTGAAAGGCAAAAGGGATTATATTCTCAAATCCGTTAAAGAAGGAAAGATTTTCGTCTATCCGACAGATACGATTTATGGGATAGGCTGCAACGCCGAAGATGGATCAGCGGTCAAAAAGATAATAGATGCGAAGGGAAGGGACGAGGAAAAACCGATGTCAGTGATTGCCCCATCGCTTCAGTGGATATCACAAAACACGAAAGCAACGCAGGAAAATTTCGCTTTTATAGGGTCACTCCTCCCGGGACCTTATACGGTTGTTCTGAAAGCCAACCCCTCCGCGCCGAAGGAAGTCGTCACTCCTCAAAAAACGATAGGGATCCGGATTCCATTGAATGAATTCACGGATCTTATACGGACAGCCGGTGTTCCGTTCGTAACTACCTCTGCAAACCTTTCCGGTGAAGAGCCGATAACAAAAATCAGTGACCTTCCGGCGGAAATAAAAAACATGGTTGATATTGCAATAGATGCGGGGGAAATTGACGGTCTCCCTTCGAGGGTTTTTGACCTGACGGGAAAAGAAGTGAATATTCTCAGATATTAATTTCAGCCAAACACATAATTTATCATGGACTGGATTATTCTCGGTTTTCTTGCACTGTTCTTATCCACCGGAATGTATCTTCTGATGAGAAAGCTCCAGCTTTCGGATGTCGATGTAAAGGTTTATCTTGCTGTAATACTGATAGTTGCAGGAATAATATCCGTTATTGTAACATTGTTTTCTGGTATAAGCCTTATTCTCGGTCCGGAAATCTTAATATTGATAATTATAGCTTCTTTCTTCAGCTATCTAGGAAATTATTTCTCACAGAGAGGGATTCTCAATTCCCCGAATCCTGGATATAGTCTTGTCCTGATGCACCTGCATATTCTATATCTGACCATTGCTGCGGTGCTCTTCTTCAGATCAGAACTGAACATGATGAAAATTGTAGGTATGATTCTGATAGTCGTATTCTCCGGACTTGTGACCTATTCAAAGAAGAACAGTAAAAACAACAAGAAATGGATAACAGATTCATTTCTCTCTGGTCTTTTCATGTCAGTAATGCTTATATTATTCTATTATCTCTCGAGCATAGGAATAACACCGCTCATCTACATTAGCTACATATTCCTGATAGCAGGATTGTTCTATCTGGTTCATATCAAAAAAGATAAAACAGAATATAAACATACTTCAAAACTCTACATCCTGATGATTATTGCCGGAATATTTTCCTTTTTCTTCAATCTCGCTTTATACATAGGCTTTGAGGTTTCCCCGAACCCCGGTTACGTTTCTGCCATAAGCAACACGTCTATAGTGACGGTTGCTGTATTTTCCGC
>CAZKOV010000078.1:0-4141 GCA_964554465.1 uncultured archaeon | reverse complement strand
TAGACGGGGCCCTGGGGGGTTAGTGTGCTCTTCTTGAGCTTGAATTCACCTATCCTGAATTTCGAACCGATTTCCGCATGCCTTTCCCTGACCTCTTCTAACTTCCGCAGCAATCCTTGCTTGTCCCTTACCGACCTTACCCGGCCCAATGTAACATGCGGCCTGAACTTGGGGTCCTTGCCGAATCCGAGGCTTGACAAAGCCCCATCGATCTTGTCATGCAGCCCCCCGATCTCATGGGCCGGTTCCAGGCCGACCCACATGACCCTGACGTAGCTCTCGGTCGGGAAAACGCCGAACCCGGACACGTAAGCCTCGATGGCTTTGGACCTTATCTCCGATATTCGGGACTTGATTTCGGAAACCTTGCCTTCGTTCACTTCGCCGAGGAATTTCATGGTCAGGTGTATGTTTTTCATCTCGACCCACTTGATTCTGGCTTGCTCTTCACCTATATCCTCCTGTAATGTAACCAGCTTCTTCCTGACTTGCTCAGGTATTTCGCACGCTATGAAAAGCCTCATCAGCATTTGTTGGATCATATCACATATAAAATTTAGAATTGTGCATAAAAAATTGATAATAGCTGCCTACCATTGGCTTGCGTTTTAAAGGTATGTTTCAATAGATTATCATGAATCTTGATGATGCCCTTGTCGAGCTTAGGAGAACGCTGTCAGGCTGGGGGTTATCCACCGCAGACTGGGCGCTTATACTTCATTTCGCGGACAAATTGCAGGGATACGACATGCGATACGAGAGGGACGAGCATCTGCACATCATCGTCAGCTCTGATGACATCCCATGGGGAAACAGGATGAACGTCGAGAACGACGAGATCGAGATCCCGAATCAGCTGCCATATTCGCACGATTTCAGGGATTTCATAAGAAGGACCGGATACGATTTCCATCTTCTATGCGGAGAGCCCTCCCTGACCAGATCGCTGCTGAAGAAGAACAGCTTAATGTACGGGAAGGGGGACAAGAAAATAAGGCTGATCTCGACGCTTGGCAACATGATCTTCATCAGAAGGACGGCCGAGACATGGCCTGGCAAGTACAGCGATGAAGTGGTCACCAGGCGTCTTTCCTGGGTCAAGCTGGTTCATCAGAGAGCCATTGAAAGAGGCGATGCCGATGTGAAGGGAATGGCGGAAACCATATTGAACAGGTTCATGCCCGATACGGGAAAGCTTGAACAGCTGATGGACAGGGAGACGGCGAATTTCATGAAGACAGGCAGATTGAGGGGCATGGGAGCATTCCATGGCAAGGTCAGGGGAGAGGTCGCTGTGATCGGGAATCCGGACAGGCCTCCCGAGCTGGAGGCCGGGAAGATCATCGTTTCGAAGCTGGCGAGCCCTAAGCTCGTTGGCGAAATCAGGAAATCCGTCGCTGTCATCACCGACGAGGGCGGCAAGCTGTCTCATGCGGCGATAGTATGCCTGGAATTCGGCATACCGTGCATCGTCGGCACGAAGATCGCAACGAAAGTCCTGAAGACCGGGGATAAGGTGGTCGTGGACGCGGGCAGCGGTACGGTTAGGAAGGTCGATGATGTTACCAAATAGATGATATCGCCCTTGGGAGAACTTTCATAGCACGGTCGGCGTGAAAATAATTTCTCGGTGATAAAGTTTAAATCGCTGTTTGCATTATTACTGAATAATGCCAACGAATAAGATGCGGAATTACGTGAAATCTGACGGGAGTCCGATACTTTCTCTGAGTTCGATGTCGACAGGGGATTACAGGCGGTTATTGGATGCTTTTTATCATATTTGTTATCCCGGCGATCCGGTTTTCATAAATAGAGAAACGGCTTTTTCCGTCGGATTTGCTGCCACGATCCCGGAAGATGGTGTCGATGCCATAATGAGGTGCTTTGGATATATTCCCGAGGAACCGAAGAGTGATAGCGGACAGAAAGAATGATATCATGCTGGTATTCTCGGGCATCAAACTTATCATAGCCCCTCCAGGATGATTGTCCTTAAGGGCGATGTTATTTGGTTTTTTTAATATTTTGGATCAGAATCTTTAATAATTTGCCTTAAATGCTTTTCATCCCATTTTCAACCAGTTCATCAATAATATCAGACATGCTTTTACCAGTAGTTCTGGATGTTTCTTTGAGCTTGTTTATCGAAATTCTCTTAAGGGTAAAGCTTCGCCTAACTTTCTCGAGAGGGAATTCCCCCGTCCTGTCGTATTCTTCCAATATTTTCGCGTATTTTTCGTTCTCATGCATTATTCTTTTAATCTCCCGTGACAGCATACCTAATCAACCTCTCTATACGATTAATATCAGTGATATTTTCGCTAGCGATTTTTTTGATTCCCGTTACGATTCTTTCCTTATCCTCTCCTTTCAATTTCATTTTACATTTTTCAAATATTGTCAAAGCCACCATTAGTGCGGTTCTTTTATTTCCGTCTGTGTAAGGGTGGCCAACCAGTACGGCTCGCCATAGATAGGCGACCTTTCTGTAAACATTCTTTCCTTTACCCAAATCCAATGCCGTCTCTATCTCGGCGTCTGTCCTTAGCCTACCTCCATATCTTTCGTTTATCATCCTTATCTGTTCTTTTTGTAATATGTATTCTGTATTCATATATATCTTTTAGTATCAATTATTTATAAAGTTTACGTTTTTATATATATTATTTCGGTTGATTTATGCAAGTTTGGTCCCGTTAGGAACTTCACCATCAGTCGTTGCTAAAACTACTTTGCCATTTTCAAGAACAAAGCCTGTAGTCAAAACCTCGGATACGAAATTAGGCATGTTTTTTGGAGGGAAGTTAGTAACACATATCACTTTCTTATTGATTAAATCTTCCTTGGAATACAGTTTTGTAATTTGGGCGCTTGATCTCCTGATTCCATATTTTCCTAAATCAATCTTCAATTTATATGATGGTTTCCTCATTTCTGGAAAATCGTCTACTTCGATTATTGTGCCAACTCTTAATTCCACCTTTTCAAATTCTTCGCATGTAATTTTTCCCATAAAATATCACTAATTCCAACAAATAAATGTCTTTAGAAATTGCATAGCCCTGGACTAAAACGAATAAAAGCTCATTATCGATATCAAATGAGCCTATAGCCCCGCAAGGAGCCTAAACCTCAAGGGTTACGGTAGTTGGTTTTCATTTTTTCTTCGTTCTGGTATACCTCTCGATCGCATCCTTTTTAATGAACCAGTTCCTTCCCATCTTTGCAGCTTCTATCCTTCCCTTTCTTGCGAGAAGGCTCAGGTACTCCTGGGAGTAAGGTGTTCCTTTTGCAGCCTCGGCCAGACTCACATAACCCGGTCCCTTTTTGAAAGTGTCGAGATAGAGATCGAGACTCCTTTCAACCGCTCTCCCTATGAAATCCAGAAACGGCTTCATTTCTCCTTCGTCTGCAGACTTAAGCCTGTCATAATATTTTTTTCTGTCAACCTTCAGTATCATAGTGACCGGAAACCCGTTTCTCATTAAGAAAAGATTCATTATAAGTCTGGCTGTTCTTCCGTTCCCGTCTATGAAGGGGTGTATCTCGACAAGACCGTAATGGATGAAAGCCGCCATTTCTATAACATTCAGACCTTGGGGATTTTTAATTACTCGCTGTGTATATTCGCTCATCCTGCCCGGAACTTTCTCGAATCTCGGCGGACTCTTTATCGCACCCAGAATTCTTGCATTCACATTTCTATATCTTCCGGCATAATCATCATCAATTCCCTTCAGTATTATACGATGAATTTCCTTTATTTCATCTTCTGTTATCTCTGTTCTGGATTTCACAAGGCCTTCCAGGAAGTCGAAAGCTTTTTGGTGATTTATGGCTTCAAAATGCTCTCTTAAAGGCTTTCCCTTTATAGTTATTCCTTCCTCTATGACCATCCTCGTTTCCTTTAGTGTCAGTGTGTTACCTTCTATCGCGTTGGAGTTGTAAGCAAGTTCTATTGCAAACTGCGTTCTTAGGTTTGCGAGAACCTGCTTAGGAAGAGGTCTGAGTGAATCAAGTTCAGCCTTCTTTCGTATTAGTCGCTCAAAGATATCTTTATCCATGATCATGAACTATTATTGTATCGGATAGCTTAAAAATCTATCTATCCGATATTTAATGAATTTTATCATATAGT
>CAZKOV010000077.1:0-4215 GCA_964554465.1 uncultured archaeon | reverse complement strand
ATAATACGTAAAATCAAGTTGTCCAATAAACATTTTCCAGGTATCTGTATCATAAAATTTATCTTTTCCTGCGGTCTTAAGACATGGAATCATCCCATGTTCTGTACTCCATTTCGTACGGCGTTCATCTGTGTAAAGCCATTGTACAAATTTCGCAATTTCATTTTTATTTTTTGCTTTGTTAGAAAGACAAAAAGCATCAATAAAACCAGGAGCAGCCATATTCTGTTTCATTGGGCCAGGCCTACATGCAAATGGCACACCAGCATCTTTAGACATAAACTCCATCCATGGGCCATTTAAAATCATAGCAACCCGGCCTGTAGTGTAAAGATCCATTATACCTACAAAATTGTAAGCAACTGGATCAGGAATAGTAAGGCCCTCGTCTACCATCTTTTTCATAAATGCTAAAGCTTCAATATTCTTTTTACGGTATGGAGACTTACCTATAACAACTTCGCCATTATCCTCAACTATTTTACCCCCATTGCTTGCCATAAATTGATAGAACTGAGCATTTACAAGGTCGACATCAGCATTCCCCCCTTGAAGTCCCCATGGTGAAATATCCGGGCGTTTTTCTTTTATAACTTTACATACGTTGTAAAAATCATCCCAGGTTACTGGAGGTTCTAAATTTAACTCTTCGAATATGTCAGGACGATAGATAAGACCCCTTGTAGAAACTGCTTCAGGAATACCAAATTGCTTTCCATCCATATTCATATAGTTCCAGGGACCTTCATAAAATCTTTCACTAAAACCCTTTGGAAGATACTTACTCCAATCATCTAGGTATTTATCAACTGTTTTTATCCACACATCTGTAAGAGTAATTAGTTCCGGCGGATCACCTGCTTGAAAACGAGTTATGAGCATTTCATAATATTCAGAAAAGCCAGGACTTTCAAATGTTATCGCAACCCCAGGATTTTTTTTCATATACTCATCAATTAACACCTGATAATCAGGGAGCATGGCATTGTCATACTCAAAGAGCCACAGACGAAACTCCACACCTTTTTTCTCCCCCGCCCCAATAACTATTAAGCACAACACTGCCAGTGATACTAAAACTACAGCCACTTGTAAGTACTTTCGATTCTTAAACATAATAACCCTCCTTAAAAGTTTTAACTAATAACTACCATATTAATATCTTTCTGTCTCTATATTATTCAACTATTTTTCTGAATTATCTTACGATAAAATAATTCTTACATCAATTAATAAATCATCATTCTCCTTTATTTATAAATTTTCATCTTTATAACACTTCGGAATATATTCCGAACATATATAAACTACCTGACCCAAGTAAATCATATGATTTCACCGGAAAACCTACTTAAACTCCTCAAGGACTGGAATTTGTGGGGCAGCAAAATAGAAACCGGTGTAGAGAGAAAGCAATACGTTAATCGATTAACTCCTCTCTTCAGACGAAAAGAAATAATTGTGATAAAGGGCATCAGAAGGTCGGGAAAATCAACTATCATGAAACAGATGATGGAAAACCTAGTCGAGAATGGTGTCCAAAAAACGCAACTTCTGTTTCTTAACCTTGAAGACTACAATCTGAAGGATTCGCTTAGTATAGAGCTTCTTGAGAATACACTGGAAGTTTTCAAATCCCGAATTAACAACGGGAAAAAGACCTATTTTTTCATTGACGAAATACAGCTTGTTCCGGAATGGGAGCGCTTCCTTAGGACTAAATACGACCTGAATGAAAACATAAAATTCATTGTGTCAGGCTCAAATGCGTCTCTTCTCTCAAAAGAGTTATCGACATTACTTACAGGAAGAAACATAACAATAGAGGTAAAGCCACTTAATTATCTGGAATTCATGGATTTCAGAAAAAATGGTGACCTTGAAGAATTTCTGACATTTGGCGGTTTCCCAGAAGTTGTTCTAGAGAAGGATAATGCTACAAAAAAAATAATTCTGCAGCAATATTTTGAGGATATAATCAATAAGGACATTATAGCCAGATACAGGATCAGAAACAGGGAAACTGTTTTCGATTTAGCAAGATATCTTATTGAAAACAGCGGCGGCAAGCATAGCATGAATAAATTATCTAAGACTCTTGGTGTTGACGATAAAACGGTAAATGAATACGTAAGTTACATGGTAGATGCGTTTATTATAATCAAGGTTCCATTCTTTTCCTATTCCTTGAAAAAGAGATTCAACAAAACGACGCAAACAAAGTATTATTCTGCTGATAATGGGTTTTTACAGATAACAAGTCTTAACTTCACAGAAGATAAAGGGAAAAGATTTGAGAATGTTGTAGCACTGACGATTAATATGGCTACGAATGATATTGCCTATTGGTCAGAAAGCTGTGAAGTTGATTTTGTTTTTGGGAACAGCGCAGTGAATGTTACAGTAGCAGAAACTATAATCCCAAAAAGGGAATCAGACGGTCTAATATGTTTCAGTGAGAAGAACAAAAAGCATAAACTTTTAATTGTCACACCACTTGGAAAAGCAGAGGTAAATGATATCATTGAAGTCGTGGGATTTGAGGACTTTTGCAAGAAAATCGTCTCTGGTATTTAAATTTCCAATCTAACACCTATAATCTATAGCAGAAAAACCAACTACCGTAATCCTTAAGGACAATCATCCTGGCGGGCTAGTTACTTGATAAAGTAACGATAGTTATTTATATAAGTAATATAACATAATAGCATGCCAAAGAGAAATAACGCATCGCTGAAGATTCCATCGACCGAGGGGTTCGAAATACTGTCAAACTTCATGCACAGGCCGTTCTATGAATTCGGGATTTCCGAAGTTATGAAGCTTTCGGAGAAGAAATCGAAACCGTGGGTCTTCAATACGCTTTCCACATTCGAAAAGAACGGGCTTCTTCTGAAAAAGACGAAGGGTAACATGAATCTATACAGGGCCGCGATGAACAATCCGTCACTTGTGAATCACTTCCTTCTTCTAGAAGCACTGAAGCTTCAGAAAATGAAGAATAATGAAATTGTGTCAAATCTCATTGAAAACATTCCGATGAAGGAATATTCTCTCGTTGTCTTTGGAAGTTATGCGGAAGGAAAGGAAAAGAAGGGTTCCGACATGGACGTCTGCTTTCTTGTCGAATCGGTCGATGATGCAAAGAAACTGAAGCCGTACATAAACGAAGTGAAGACGAAATCCCCCGTAAGCGTCCATGAGCAGACCGTGACATTCGATGAATTTGTAGAGATGCTTCTAGCAAAAGAGGAAAATCTGGGAAAGCAGATATACAAGAATCATATAATAGCGTTCAATGGGAGCATATTCTATGAGCTTGTGAAGGAGGCGAATAAACGTGGATTCGATGGATAGGGAGAAGCTTTATCTCCAGAGGGCGGAGAACGAACTGAACCTTGCGAAATCAATATTCAGAATATCTGGTGATGGAAAGCTGAAGGGGGAACTGGAACTGAAGCCCGAAACCACTTTCTACAGCAACGTGATAAATGCGTGCTATTATTGCGTCTTCTATTCAGCGAAGGCGTTCCTGCTGAAGGAAGGGATAAGAACTGAAGCGCCGGAGGAGCACAGGAAGACTTATGACGAATTCGAAAGGCTTGTCTCTAAAGGCATAATTGACGTTGAACTGCTGAAGATATACAGGACGATGACGGTGAAGGCGGACGAACTCCTCGGAATATTCTGGAAAGAGAAGAGGAAGAGGGGACACTTCACTTACCAGAGGCTTCCGCAGGCGAATGTGGTCCCTGCGGAAGAAAGCCTGAAAAATGCTGAAAGGTTCTTCAAGAACATATATCTGATTCTCGAGAAGATGCGATGATGGCTTGCGATATAATACAATCTTGTAACACGTGTTACATTTTATTACACGTGCGGATATTTGAAATGTGACACTTTTATATATCTGTGAGAACTGTTAAGTACACTTTCTAACGCTACACTTATCTGCCAGCGGAACAATAACATTATATCCGGTGATGCTCATGAGATTCTCACCGGAGATGAGAGCTGCATTCAGGCAGCTCTGGAAGAAGGGAGTGCCTGTTTCTGAAATAGCAAGGCTTTTCGACACCCAGCGTTCCACCGTGTACAGGTGGCTGAACAGGGCGAAGCACAGAGGAAGGGAGAGCTTCAGGGACAAGGAAAGGGGGCCCAGGGAGAGCAAGATAACCGTTGATGTGGAAGTTTCCATACTTGCCTTGAGGAACA
>CAZKOV010000076.1:0-4283 GCA_964554465.1 uncultured archaeon | reverse complement strand
TACTGGAGTCCTGCCAGTACATCTGATTCGTATCCTATTCCATTCCGGTCAATGACTTTGGCTGCTATTATTGATGCTCCGGGTGCTGACTGTTCTATGATGTAAGAGACCTGTGTCCCGTGTCCGTGGTCGTCCATTGGGTCATTGTCGTCGTTTATGAAGTCGTAGCCGTGACTATAGGAAGGGATGAATGAGTAATCTATTCCCGTGTCTAAGATACAGATGGAAATATTGGAACCTGTTAAGTTGTATGGATTGGATTGGATTGTTTTTATGTCCATCAGCTGGATGGATTGTTCTGTCAACAGGGAAACGGGCTGGTCTTCGTAGACCTGTTCTATGGACTGGTCATGTTCAAGCTGTTCTGAGAATGTTTCTAATGAATATGTCTGGATGGTTTCGTATCCGTTTGGCCGGATTGTTTGTATTCCGGATTCAGGTTTTCCTTTTTCCTGTTTTTCTTCTGGACTGTCTGTTATTCTTATGGACACGTATCCGTCTTTTGTTTTGATTATGAAACGCTTCTTCCCCTCGTTTATTGCCTGTCTTGCTTCCTCTGTCAACTTCTGGTTTGAACGGATTTTCTCCAATGCAGTCTGGATTGGTTTTATTAGTTCAACATGCTCTTTTGTTATAGTGATGTCTGACGAGTTTTCTGCAATGATCATGTTGTTGGCGATTATCTGGACTGTGAATGGGAACGTCCCTTCTTCGGGTTCTAGGTTGAAGTTTGAGGGATCGAAACTAACGGAACGGGACTGTCCTGTCATATAGTCCTGTCCGAATCCCTGTTCCTGTGTGCAGTAGTTGGAAAGGAGGGAGATTGTGTTGTTTTCCGTGTCCGTTTGTATTTGGATGGATTCCAGTGGTATGGGACCGGACTGGTATTCAGCGCTTATTGGATGGACTGAGAATGTCATCCCGTCTGAAAAGGGCTGGTAGATGTCGTTGATTGAGAGGGCTGAAGGGCTGGAAGATTGGGCTGTCGTGGTAAAGGTTATAGTGTCTATCAGAGAAAGACCGGATGGTGTTGTTATTGTTCTCTGGACGGTCCGGTTGCTTGTTATGTTTATTGATTCGTTGGAAAGGACTGTTATGTTGTATGGAACGGACTGGTTGATTGTCTCGTTGATAGTCTGATTTATTTGTTCAATCGACTGGATTGTTATGTTCTCACTTGTGTTGGTTTCATTGTTGAAGACGGGGATGGTTATGTTCTTTGTGATGTTCGTTATAATGTTCTTTGTTATGTTGATGTATGTTGTATTGTAGAGTGTTATTGTTTTGTTTACTGTCTGGTTTATTGTATTGTTGACCTGTTCGGTGACGTTAATTATGGTAGTGTTGACAGTCTGGTTGTAGATGGATACGTTGAGAAGGACGTTGACGTCATGGCATACGTCCTTCTTTCCCATGAGACCGTATCCTTCTTCTGTCGTTGTTATCCATTCTTCATCATTGATAACATCGTAAAGAACCAGTGAAGAGCCCTTGTCTCCGAGAATTGCATTAAGCTCTGCATCGAAAGGGAGCAGTTCACCTTCGGAAAAATAGAGTGACAAAGAAGGGAGGTGTTCTGTTGTTAACTGTTCATGTATGCCCAGAGTGAAAAAGCCTGTCAGGTCGGTGCCCGTCTGGATGAGCATGAGAGCTGTAACTATGACTATAACTATCCCTGCCTGAACCAGTCTCCTTACTCCCCCCTGCATGAAACACCTTCTTTCTGGGGTTAATTTATATTTAACATCAAATCAATTAATAGATACCCTGTTCCCCGCATCAGCAAAGAACAGAGACAGTGGATATAGTTGATAACATATGATGTATGTAAAGAAGACCTTTGATTATGAATATCCGCTTTCAGAAGCGGATGTTTGTATAATCGGAATTCCTTTCAGTTCGACTGAAATAGGTCAGCCGGTAAAATACGGTCCCGTTTTCATCAGAGAAGCCATAAAGAATCTCATGGGCTATAATCCTCAATTAAAGAAGAATATCTTTGAACAATTCAAATTCCACGATGTTGGTGATATCGAGGTCATCCCCGGTGACTGGAAAAAGACAGAAGAAGTGATAAAATCTACAATTTCCGATATTTTCGCGGAGAATGGGAATATATTTCCAATATTTCTCGGCGGTGAGCATCTTATAACACTCGCTACTGTAAACGCCTTGCAAGATATCCGGAAAAAGAAGATGACAATAGTTGATTTTGATGCTCACATGGATCTGTTACAAGAATGGCTGGGAGAAGAATATTCCCACATTTCATGGGCGTTCCACGCTATGAGGACAGGAAATTTTGACATGGTTCAGATCGGCTGCAGAATGTACGGGAAAGATGAGGAAAGAAACTTCAAGAAATTCGAGATTTCGGACAAAATAAAAAAGATAAAAAATCCAGTGTATCTGACGATAGATTTGGACGTTCTCGATCCTTCCGTTGCCCCCGAAGTCGGTACGCAGCAAGCAAACGGCATGAGCTTTGAAGAACTGAAAAAAGAGCTTATGAAACTAAGAGGCCTTAACATCGTTGGCATGGATGTAGTGGAGTGTGCTTCAAGAGAAGTTGAAACCCGTACATCTCACGTGGCGGCCGAGATAATAAGAACTGTTCTTGAAATTAAAAAATAATCAGATTCTCTTCTTTTTTGGGTGTGCGATATCCGATGTCGAGTAATCCTTGAATTTCTCATTCACTTTCTCTATTTTAATTCCGTCATCAAGTATTTTCTGTTTCAAATCATCATCAAGTTTCTGGTCATAACCTAATACTATGACGTCCGGTTTTTCCAGTGCCACCGTTTTGTAGAAATTCTCCTCGTCGCCTATAACAACCTTTGATGCTATATCGAGCTTTTCGACGTTTTTTTTCCTTTCTTCCTGTTCTTCGATAAGATAGCCTTTGTTTTTCATGACCGTCCTGTCAGTCGCTATCACGACTATTAAATAGTCCCCGAATTCCAAAGCTTTGTTAAGAAAGAATTCGTGTCCGGGATGTATCGAGTTAAAGGCTCCTCCCACCATCACTTTTTTCATGGTTTAATTATGTTGCGGAAAGAATTAATATGGGTATTAAATCGCCGTCGTCATTGAAACGCTGAACATGTCCCTTGTTCCCGTTGCGAAGCCGAGAATAATTATTATAATCTTGACAAATCCCGCGAAGTTATTCGTAACTTCTTTTGAGCGCGATATATGATCAATGAAATAAAGGACCACTATGACAACCATAACCTTTATCAGAAGGAAGGCGAACGGACCGAAGGTCTGGATTATCGCGTTGCTTATGAAATGCTGCTCACGGTATACGGGATAAAACTGTAAGATTATGCTTGTCGCTGATCCGTCCAGTGTCTGGGATGCGAGAGCCATTATATTCAGCTTATCCCTGAACAGTTTGTTTTTTGTTTTGTTATAAATAAAAACCACACCGCATGTAACGGCAGTCGTTGTCAGGATTATACCCAAGAAAGCTTCCGGATGCGTAAAATGAAAGAAATGCCAGATGACAACGGGCGCAGCCAGAATTATACCTATGTTGCGGAAGATTGTCAGGGAATTCAATTTTTTTATTTTTCCTATTTTCAAAGAAATGAGAAGAGATGCTATAGTGATGATTCCTATCATGATATATATCCCCGGAGAAAGGAAATAGAAGCCCGGTTCCAGCGGGTTTGCTGATCTTCCGATAAGATAGACGCTTGAATGGGCTTCCTCGAATATTCTTACGGTTGAGCCCAATATCACATAAGGAAGGACCGCCAACGCGAAACTATAGTCAAATTTAATCTTTCTCTTGTTGAGATACGGATATATTATAAAAAAACAAAGGACAATGGCTATGACAGCGTATACCAAAGTATTCACGGGATTATATCCGCCGTATGTCGTCATGGGGGAGATGAAATACTCCTGAAAGAATTCTTCAACCTCTCCTGCCATATGTCACCTTCTCTAGACCGGTAACAGGCCGGCGCGTGCAAAGAACAGGAATATCAAAAAGACCGCCGCGAGCATTAATATGGCGTGCTTGCTTCCCGCAATCGCTGAATTTTCTCCAAGCTGACCTGCAATGAGACCGTTCGTAACGGACAATATCAACATCATTGAAAAGAATATGGATGTGTAATAGCAACTTATACTCGCAGCAGGTATGGCAAGCGCTGAGCATATCAATCCGAAAAAATCACATGGGAAGAACAAAGGGGTTTTCAGGCAGGGGTTTTCAAAATCGAATGCAATCAATCCTCCTCCACTTCCCGGACTGCTGTTCATTATTG
>CAZKOV010000075.1:0-4464 GCA_964554465.1 uncultured archaeon | reverse complement strand
GAAATCCCACGTCTCTTTTGAGTAGAATGCACGGGCTTCTGATTCCAATTCACGGAATCTCATCTTTTCCAGCGGTATTCCGCATTTTTCAAAGAACTGCTGGCATACGGCAAGATAGTATGCGGGAAGCTTTCCGGAAACAATCTTTTTTTCATACGCTTCCTTTACCGTTACATCTTTGATATTATCATCTTTCAATAATTTTAGGCGCATTTTATAATCCTTTATATTATCAAATTCCGGGCATTCGTCAATCTTGTCAGGATTGAAAAATATCTCGGTTTCCATCTGTGTAAACTCCCTGCTCCTTAGAAGGGATTGTCTTGGAGATATCTCATTACGGAATGATTTACCAACCTGTGAAATAGGAAGCGGTAGAGAGACCCTGGAAGTTTTTAAAAGTTTCATAAAACTTGCAAATATGGATTGGCATGTTTCAGGACGCAGATATGCATTATAGCCTTCTGCAACGACTCCTGCAGTGAGACCCATCATCATATTGAATTTATCAGTCTTCCCGAGGTCACCCTTGCAAGCAGGACATTTAAGGTTATTCTCTTTTATCATCTTATCAAAATCTTCCGAGGGCATGGCCTCCGCAATCTCCGTTTTCAGGGCATCTTCGAGAATCTTATCGGCGCGGAAGCTCTTTTTGCATTTCTTGCAGACAACCACGGGATCCGCAAATGATTTCAGATGACCTGAAGCCTCAAATACCTGTGTAGGTAAAATAAGACACCCTTCCATTTCTATTGAACCGAGTTTCCTTACTATTTCCCTTCTCCAGAGGTCTATAATCTTTCGTCTGATGTTTGCCGCAGTATGGCCAAAGTCCCAAAAACCCGCCAAAGAACCATGAATTTCAGCTGCTGGGAAAAATATCCCTCTCTGGTCTGCCAGGTTTTGGAGTCTGTCGTATTCTTCTGCCATATCAAGTAATGGTAGGTTTATTTTATATTGATTTTGACGATTTTATTACGTTAGGCAGAGAGAAAAAGCTTATAAATAAAAGACACCAAATTCCTACTTATCGGATTTTTAGACCGCGGGGGAAACATCAGAGGGACGCAAAATTTACCGAAGATCACACTCTCATGGGCTTAATCCTTGATGCCCCCGCAATCCTCTACGTTTCTATCTTGTTTTTTTACGACTTTCATCCACCTCCTACGACGCGTGTATGCAGGTGAACTCTTTTTTATGATGGGTATAGCCCCATTCAAGGCCACTCCACACTTCCATTAACGGTATTCCAAGCAATTTCATACCCATCAATTAATTTATAACCAGTAATATTTATAAAGTTTTCGATATTACGTTTATTTTTTTATATAAAATATAAAAAAAATTATAAATTAAGAAAAAATTACGAAAAAGATGGAAATATATAAAAATATTCAAATTTTATTTCGAGATCGCAGGGGAAGCATCAGAGGGACGCGAAATATACAGAGATTACGTTCCTGAACTTTGTCCTTGATGCCCCCGCAATCCTCTACGTTTTGACCCTAAATAGCGCGTTGGTATTCGGGTCATCCAAAGAAAAGAAACGGTGAGGGAATCATCCCCGCCTATGCAAGGATACAACATACAGGTACTGAGAATACACCGTAGATGCATCTGAGCTTCATATCCATCTTCCACGTTTTATTATGAATGAGCACAGATGCCATATTTCTCAATTATTAATTAGACTTGAAGAGCTTATAAATATTTTTCCATTTATTTTTGTCATCTGTCGTTTTTTTTGGAAAAATATTCCGTATAAGTAAAGAATTAAGTAAAATCAACTAAGACAAAAATGAAAAATAAAGAAGAGGATAGATTTATAAAATCAATCTGCATATATACATTCTAGGCGGCCAAAGCGGAAAGGAACACCTGTTCCCATTTCGAACACAGAAGTTAAGCTTTCCCGCGGTCTACCCTGTACTCTTCTTGGGGGAACGGTAGAACGCCGCCGTATATTTTTATAAGGTTATTCCGTCAATTAGTGCTTATGCTTCGGTAGTGTAGTGGTCTATCATCTGGGACTGTCACTCCCAGGACCCGGGTTCAAATGCGATTGCTGGGTGCAAAGCCTGTCCAGCAAAGCTGAACATCCCGGCCGAGGCGCTTTTTTCATTTCCATTTCTTTTCTATTACCAGAGCCAATAGTGCTATCACGAATCCCGCTATTATTGATAAAGTAAAGTCATAGAAAGGGAAGTTGAGCTTCATCAGCATAGAACTTGCACTATGGATAACAAACGCCACCGCGAATGAGAACATGGGAACTGATATCAATCCGCTTCTTTTGTGTTTTTTGCTTCCCAGAATGCGGCCAATCGAAGCTATGGAAACACCAAGCCATATGATGTAGACTGAAGCAGAGAGGAAAGCTCCCGCACCTTCAAATATACCAATGTTTATCCAGTCCTCCATTTCGGTATACCCCCGGTAGATCGCAAGAGCAAATATCAGGATTGCTACGACGTAAGTAAAGAACGTTATCTTTCTCCTAACGAGAGATTCCCTGAATTCATTGAAGCTTCCAAGGACAATATCCTCGAGTTTGAATCCTTTAATGAAGAAGTATGCACCGAGTAACCCGAGAATCAATCTCCATCCATTATAATCGAACAATGCGTACAATATCAAAGCAGCGGCAGGAAGCCCGAAAATTATTTTTGACATCTTCGGATCTTCCATAGTCTCATTGAGGAATTCCTTGACTTTGTAATAACTTGATTCGAGGTTACTGGATTGCTTAACAATGACAGTCTTGACTGACAAAATAGGCACTTTGGATTGTATTATGGGAACAACGGATTCGTCCTCGCTTCCATCTGTTACTAAAACGACATAATCAGCTTTATATTTCTTCAATACAGCTGTGAGCTGTTTTTGTATGTTCTTGTCACTTTCTATACCAACGTTTTTTGACCCGGTTATCAGGGCTGTTTCTGTTTTATATTTGTCCTTAAGATCATCGGCAATCTTGACAGTCTGGAATATAGCGTTACAGTCGCTGTCTTCCGGATCTGAGGTACCCAAAGCGATAGCTGCATCCAGCAATTTCCGTTTTCCCATCAAAGGTCCTTTGATTTTTGCTTTTTCGCCTAAATCGTCATCCCTATCTACATTCAATATCAGTAATTTCTCGGTTTTCGTCATACTGACGCCTTGTCTTATTTTTAAAATTTTGGATTAATGTATTATTAAAGAGTTGTTATATAAATGAGGTGTCTGGTGATTATGAAAGCCGAACTTGGAATAATAGGCGGAACGGGTGTTTATGATTACGATTTTATAGAGGAAATAGAAATTGTGGATATTGATACCCCTTACGGAAAACCTTCAGATAAGATAAAAATAGGAAATTATGGAGGAAAGAAAATAGCATTATTACCAAGACATGGATCAAAACATACTATTCCTCCACACATGATAAATCACAGGGCGAATATCTGGGCACTTCACAAGCTCGGTGTAAAAAGGATAATAGCTACCGCAGCTGTTGGTTCCCTTAAAGAGGAATTCGCTCCCGGTGATATTGTATTCACTACACAGTTTATCGATATGGGAAAGGATGTTATCACATTTTATGATGGACCCGATGTAAAGCACGTATCCCTTGCAGATCCATTTTGTCCTGATATGAATTATCTTTTCATGAAAAGTGCGGAATCCTTAGGAATAAAATATCACGATAAAGGAGCTTATCTGCGAGTTTCGGGTTCCAGATTCTCTACGCGAGCTGAATCACATATGTTCAGACAATTCGCGGATATAATAGGTATGACAGCAGTTCCTGAATCGATACTATCCAGAGAAAAAGAAATCTGCTATGCTCTTATAGCGGGTGTTACGGATTATGATGTCTGGGCCGATAAACCGGTTAATGCACAGGAAGTCAGTAAAGTAATGAAACAGAACGCGGAAAAGATAGAAAAGATAATAAAGGATGTTATTATAAGGATACCTTTTGAAAGAAAATGTGTCTGTTCTAATGCTCTCGAATTAGCAAGCGTTTAGAATAATTGGTACAATACAAGTATATAAGGGTAAGCCGTTAATTATTCCACGAATATGTATAAACTAAAAAGAAAAGAGGAAATGATAAGACTCTCTCTAACATCGGGTATTATAATGGGTTCAATGGCACTCATTGTTATAATTTTCTATGCAGCTGTTGTACTTGGTTAAATTATCCAAGAATTTTCTCTTCTTTGCCTATTTCCAGCCAGCTCCATGCCCACACTATGGCTTCAAATGCTCTGACAAGATCACCCTTTTCTGAAAAATAAGCTGAATCCTGTATGTAGGCATTGATATTATCAAGAAAGTTCCTCTTTTCGGGCTTGAGCAGTTTTATTCCATCTATCTCATTTTTGATTTTCTCTGTCCACGAACGGGTTTGGCCGGTAAGCTCCGCTTCATAGTCTTTACCCATATTTAATAAGGGAAAAATCAAATTATAAA